>JAGQOI010000549.1 GCA_020427625.1 Phycisphaerales bacterium
GCGGCGAACGCGGACCGCTTGTCGGCCTGGGTGCGACGGCGCGACGTGCCGCCACCGATCTCCGGGCCGCTCTCCTCGCCCACGAGCTGAAGCATCACGAGGTCCGTGCCGTCGCCGAGCCGGTGCGCGCCGAGACGGACGATGCGGGTGTACCCGCCGTCGCGATCCTTGTAGCGCGGCGCCACCTTGGCGATGATGTGCTGCACGAGACGCGGCGCCTTGCGCACGTCGCCGTAGCGGTTGAACTCGATGTCATCCGCCGTCGGGAGTTCGAAGTACGCGCTCTCCTTCTTCGCGTCCGGAACGGCGTCGTCCGCCACCCAGGCGTGAATGTTGCGGTCGTTCACCTTCGCCTCGATCTGGCGACGCGCGTGCAGGTCGCCTTGCTTGGCGATCGTGATGATCCGCTCCACCAGCGGCTGCACGGCGCGGGCCTTGGGCAGGGTCGTCCGGATCTCGCCGTGCTCGAACAGGCCCGCCGCGAGGTTGCGCAGCATCGCCTTCCGATGGGACGACGTGCGGTTCAGACTGCGGCCGTGAATGCGATGACGCATGACATTGCTCCTCGATCAAATGCCCGCCGGTCGCGGTCGCGACGCGGCGGGTGATGGTCCGTTCCGATCAGCCGATCGTCTCCGGCTGATAGCCCTCGGGCAACTGCATGCCGAGGGAGAGTTCGAGCTCTTCGAGCTTGCGCTTGATCTCGCGCAGCGACGTTCGTCCGAAGCTGCGGAGGTTCAGCAGATGCGTCTCGTCCTGCTGGACGAGATCGGCGACCGTGCGGAGCTTCGCCGTCTCCAGGCAGTTGCTCGCCCGGACGGACAGATCCAGCTCGGTCACCGGCATGTCGAGCTTGCGGATCAGCTCCTCGTCCACCGCCGCCGCCGCGCTGGCTTCGCTCGACACCCGCTCCGCACCGAGCTCGCGCTGCTGCACGAAGGGGTTCAGGTGCTTGCGGAGGATCTTCGCGGCCTCGACGACGGCCAGTTCCGGCGTCGCCGTGCCGTCGGTCCACACGTCCATGATGAGCTTGTCGTAGTTCGTCCGCTGACCGACGCGGGTGTTCTCGACGCGATACCGCACGCGCTGCACCGGGCTGAAGATCGCGTCGATCGGGATCTCGCCGATGACCTGCTCGTCCTTCTTCGCGTACAGCTCCGACGCCGGCTGGTAGCCGCGACCCTTCGCGACGGTGAACGTCGCGTCGAAGTCGACGGTGTCGGTGAGCGTGCAGATGACGAGGTCGGGATTGTGGATGGTCACCGCGGTGTCGGCCTCGATGAGGTCGGCGGTCACCTCGCCCGGGCCCGTCGCCGCGAGACGCATGGTCTTCGGCTCGTCGCCCTCGAGGCTCACGATGAGGTTCTTGATGTTGAGGATGATGTCGGTGACGTCCTCGGAGACGCCGGGCAGCGTCGAGAACTCGTGCTCGACGCCCTCGATGTTCGCCTTGATGACGGCCGCGCCCTCGATGGACGACAGCAGGATCCGCCGCAGACTGTTGCCGACGGTCGTACCGAACCCGCGCTCGAACGGTTCGGCGATGAACCGCGAGAACGTATTGGTCCGGGACCGCTCGTCGATGACGACCTTGGCGGGCAGTTCAAGCCCGCGCCAACGAACATGCATGGGAATACTCCAACCAGTTCAGCAGCACCGATGACGGTGAAGCCCGGCGGTTCACGGAATCGAAACACGGACCTGCTGAGCGTCCGGGATCGTCCTTCTGTCCGACGGGCGAACGACGAACACCGGGCGGCGCGCACGACGCCCGGCGGGATTCGGAATCAGACGCGCCGCTTCTTGCGCGGGCGGCATCCGTTGTGCGGGATCGGCGTGTGGTCCTCGACCGCCGACACGCGGAGGCCGTTCGCCTCGAGGCCGGTGATCGCGGACTCGCGCCCGGAGCCCGGACCCTTCACGCGGATCTCGACCTCGGACACGCCCATGCGCTTCACCTTGCCGGCGACGCGCTCCGCGGCCCGGGTCGCCGCGAACGGCGTCGCCTTGCGGGCGCCCTTGAACCCGACGCTGCCGGCGGAATCCCACGCGAGGGTCTCGCCGTTCAGGTCGGTGATCGTCACGATCGTGTTGTTGAAGCTCGCCTGCACGTGGGCGATCGCCTTCGTGACGTGACGACGGACTTTCTTCTTCTTGGCCATGAGCCCGATGATCCTTTCGCTGCTGACGGTTCCTTCTCCGCGACGCGGCAGGAACCTCACGAAACGCCCGTGATCCCGCGATCACGAACCGATGGTGGTGGTCGTCACGCCGCCCGCTCGCGCGGCCGACCGGCGACCGGACGCGTCGGGCATCAGCCCTTGACGCCCTTCTTGCCCGCGACCGTCTTCTTGCGACCCTTGCGGGTGCGGGCGTTGCACCGCGTCCGCTGGCCGTGCACGGGCAGTCCGCGACGGTGCCGGTCGCCTCGATACGAGCGGATCTCGCGCAGACGCTGGATGTTCTGCTGCACCTGGCGACGAAGGGCGCCCTCGACGATGTACGTCGCGTCGATCACCTGCGCGATCGACGTCGTCTCCTGGTCGGTCAGGTCCTTCGCCCGCTTGTCCGGATCCACGCCCGTCTCGGTGAGGATCGCGTCCGCGAACTTCGGACCGATTCCGTAGATGTACCGGAGGGCGTAGCGGATCTTCTTGTTGTCGGGAATATCAACGCCGGCGATACGAGGCATTGTGCAAGGTCTCCGATGGCAGTGTCGTCACGACCCCGAAGGGACGCGCGCACCTGGAACTCAGCCCTGGCGCTGCTTGAGGCGAGGGTTCTTCTTGTTGATCACGAACCGCTTGCCCCGCCGGATCACGATCTGGCAGTCCTTGGTTCGTCGCTTGATGCTGCTCTGCACTTTCATGGTCAACTCCGTCCGACCCCGCGCCACGCGGGGTCTCCGCCGGTCGATGCCGACGGTCCATTCGCTCGTTCCATCCGTACCGGTCAGTGCCGGTACGTGATCCGCCCCTTCGTCATGTCGTAGGGGCTCATCTCCACGGTCACCCGGTCGCCGGGCAGGATGCGGATGAAGAACTTCCGCATCTTCCCGCTCACGTAGGCCAGGATCTCCTGGTCGTTCTCGAGACGCACCCGGAACCGCGCATCAGGCAGCGCTTCCGTGACTTCGGCTTCGAGCGTGATCTTCTCTTCCTTGGCCATGCAGTCCTCGATCGTCCGACGCACCATGCGACGGGTGTCCAATCCAAACTCGGGAGCCCCACCGGGACCCCCCACCGGGCCTCAGCCCGATCGATGCGCGCGAGGCGACGTCAGCACCTCGGCACCGTGCGCACGAACCGCGACCGTGTGCTCGACGTGACACGCCGCCAGGCCGTCTTCGGTTCGCACCGTCCATCCGTCCGATGACACCAACGTCCGGGAGGTCCCCAGCGTCAGCATCGGCTCGATGGCCAGAACCATACCCGGCAGCAGCGGGAAGTCACCCTGCTGACGGAACTTTTTGCTCACAAAGGCCGGAATCTGGGGCGATTCGTGCAGCCGCCGCCCGATCCCGTGACCGACGTAGGCCGTCACGACGCCGTACCCGGATTCCTCCGCCCGGCGCGCCATCGGCGCGGCAATCTCGCTCCACCACACGCCGGGCTGGACCATGTCGATCGCCATCTGGAGGATCGACTCCGCCGTCGTGATGAGGTCGCGGGCCGCGATCGCGGCATCGCCGACGACGAACGTCCGCGCCGCGTCGCCGCACCACCCGCCCAGACCCACACCGCAATCCACCGTGACGACGTCGCCCGACTCCAGGGCCCGCGGACCCGGAATGCCGTGCACGACCTCGTCGTTCACGCTGATGCAGACCGTGCCCGGAAACCCGGTGCCCGGCTCGTAGGTCGGGTAGTGCCGGAACAGACTCGTTCCCCCCGAGCCGTCGATCACCTCGCGGGCGATCGCGTCGAGTTCGGCGGTCGTCACGCCCGGAGCCGCGGCCTCGACCATCGACGCCAGCGCGTCCGCGACGATCCGGCCGGCCGCGCCGATGCAGGCGATCTCCGCCTCGGTCCGAATCGGAATCGGCGTCCCGGAGCGCGTCGACGCCGCGACCGGCCGCGCGGGGGCGACCATCGGACGATCAAGCGTGACGGGAGGCGGGTTCATGACGACTCGGGATCCTGGGGGGGTCACCACGGAGGGCACGGAGGGCACGGAGGGGAAGGGGGATGGGTTCGGAGGGGAATCGGAATGAGAAGAGAGGAGGCGGAGCGGGATCAGCGTGGGCGTTGTCGGCCGCCGCGTCCGCCTTCGCCGCCGAAGAAGCCCTGGTAGTTCCGCATGAGGAGGTTGGCCTCGATGCGTTGGATGAGGTCGAGTCCGACGGAGACGACGATGAGCAGGCCGGTCCCGCCGAGGAACGAGGCGACGAAGAACGGGATCTGCATCTGCTTCGCGACGATGGACGGGATGACCGCGATGATGGCGAGGAATCCGGCGCCGACGTAGGTGATGCGCTCCATCACGGTCTCGAGGTACTCGGCCGTGCGCGGGCCGGGTCGGAGTCCGGGGATGAAGCTGCCGTGATCGCGCAACTGCTTGGACATGTCTTCCGGGCTGAACTGGATGGTGGTCCAGAAGTAGCTGAAGAAGTAGATCAGGATGATCTCGACGACGATGTACGGGTACTCGCCGATCTGGAAGTTCGCGGCGAAGAACCGGGTGACCGCCGCGAGCCAGGAGTTCGGATCCGACTGCGAGGTCAGCGTGCTCAGGTACCCGAAGATGGCCGACGGGAAGATGAGCAGCGAGCTCGCGAAGATGATGGGCATGACGCCGGCGTGATTGATCCGCAGCGGCAGGTAGTGTTTCTGTCCGCCGACCTGTCGTCGGCCTCGCGTCTGTTTCGCCTGCTGGATGGGGATGCGGCGCTGGGCGACGGTGATGAGGATCGCTCCGGCGACGACGAAGACGAACGCGCAGATGAGGAACAGGACGCCGAGCGGGCTGATGCCGCCGTCGGTCTGCTGGCTCGGGTTGAACTCCTTCGCGACCCACGTCACGGCGCCGGGCATCTGGGAGATGATGCCGGCGGTGAGGATCATGGAGACGCCGTTGCCGATGCCGTACTTGTCGATCTGCTCGCCGAGCCACATGAGGAACAGGCTGCCGGCGGTGAGGCCGGTGAGACCGGCGGTGTAGTACAGCGCGATCTCCGACCCGTTGAGGAACTCGGGCTTCACGAGGTTCGAGGCGACCATGTACTTGAGCCACATGATCGACTGGATGAAGCAGAGACCGACGGTCGCGTAGCGCGTCCACTCGGTGATCTTCTGCTGCCCGCTCGCCCCCTCCTTCTTGAGTTCCTGGAGACGCGGGATCGCGGTCTGGAGGAGCTGGAAGATGATCGCGGCCGTGATGTACGGCATGATGCCGAGACCGAAGATCGTCGACTGACTCAGCGAGCCGCCGGAGAAGATCGACGCGTAGTCGAGCAGGCGTCCGAAGCCCGTCGCATCCTCACTCGCGCGGCTGGCCGCCGACTTCACGGCTTCCTGGTTCACGCCGGGCAGCGGAATCCAGAACCCGATCCGGTAGATGGCGAGCATCGCCATCGTGAAGACGACCTTGTTGCGAAGGTCGGGGATGCGGAAGATGTTCAGAAAGGCCTGGAGCATGTCGGTTCCGTTTCAAGTCCTCGCGACGAGGTTCCGCGGGATCACTCCGAGGCCGGAGCGGCGGCCCTCGGCTTCTTCGGCTTGGCCGGACGGAGCCACTTCGTCTTCTCGACGACGGTGCACGTGCCTCCGGCGGCTTCGATCTTCTGACGGGCCGACTCGGAGAACTTCCCGGCCGTGACCGTGAGCTTCTTCGTGAGTTCGCCTTCGCCGAGCACCTTCAGCGGGAGCTTCGCGTCGCGCACGATGCCCGCCTTGGCGAGCAGTTCGACGTCGACCGACGCACCCGCGTCGCAGAAGGATTCGAGCACCTTCACGTTCACGACGTGGAAGTTGTTCGCGAACGCGTAGTTCGAGAAGCCGCGCTTGGGAATGCGACGGAAGAACGGCATCTGGCCGCCCTCGAA
>JAGQOI010000550.1 GCA_020427625.1 Phycisphaerales bacterium
ACTCCACGATGTGATCGATCCACATCCAGCGCATGACGGGATGCCTTCAACAGAGTGCGCCGGGCGCCCGAACCCGACGGCGCGCCGGGACTCAGGCCCGGGCGAGTTTCGTCTCGACGAAGTCGACGAGACCCTTCACGGTGAAGAGCTCGGACACCTTGTCGACGGCGCGGTCCTCGAACGACGAGAAGTCGACGTGCGGCATGCGCTCCCGGATCATGGTCATGCCGGCGTCCGTGAACTTGCCGTTCCGGACCCACTCGGCGTTCTCCATGAAGTTCTCGGGGAACAACTCGCCCTGCTGGATCTTGAACGGGCGATCGTCGGTGGAGAACGCCTTCTCGATCTGGAACTGGATGTCGAGGAAGTCGATCGACTCCGCCTCCAGGTCGCGGGTGAGCGATGCGTCCAGCGTGATCTCATCCTCGTCGACGCCCAGCGCCTCCTCGAGAATGGCCCGGATCTTCTCGAAGATGTCCTCGCGAGTCATCACGTTCGTCTCCTGCATGAATCAACCTCCGGGCCGCGCTCGCGCCCCGCTCAAGCCGTCGTCGTGCGCAGCGGTCGCATCGTGAACCGCCCGCTCACCGCCGCCTCCGAGGGATCGGACCCCGCCGGACCCGACGCATTCCGAATGACCCGGCCCGATCCCCTGCACTGGAACGTGCCGTCGCCATGATCCTTCGACACCCGAACATCCACCTCCAACGCCTCGCCGGGACGCACGAAACTGCCGAACTTCAACGCCCGGACCTCCCCGAGCACGAGCCGGCCCGATGCCCGCGACGACAGCATCCGACGGGCCGCCTGAACCATCGCCTCCACCATCATCACGCCCGGAAGGACGGGAAAGGTCGGGAAGTGGTCGCCGAGGTATTCCTCAGCGCGGCTCACGTACTTCACCGCGACGAGATGGTCCGGCTCCTCGAGCACCACGCGATCGATCAACTCGAACTTCAAAGCGCTCCTATCGCCGACACCGGCCCCGCCGATCGAATCGGGCAGGGTACGCACGCCGACCCCGGCTGGCAAGCCCACGACCGCTCCGGCCGCGCGCGGACTTCCCCCGCCGGAACTCGCCCGCTACACTGCCCGAAAGACGGAAGGCGTTACTCCGTCACGGTTTGGGGGATCATGGCATGCCACACGATCAGGGCGGACGGAAGATCTGTGTCCTCTGCGGCGCCGACTGCGCCGGACGACCACGGAAGAAGGACAGCCGCGGCCATTACTACTGCCGCGACTGTCACGATGCCGCCGCCGCCGCCGCCCGACGCCGGGCCGGCGAAGCAACGCCCGTCGGCGGACTCGCCCTCCTCAACGAACTCGTGCCCGCCGACGACGCGACCGGCAACCCCGTCGACGCCGGGTTCCACCTCGACGGCCTCATGTGCCCGCGCTGTCACGCCCCCGTCGAGCGCGACGCGGCCTTGTGCGTCGCCTGCGGCGCAGACCTGCGCACCGGCGGACGAGTCGCCGCCAGAACCCGCGTGACCGACGCGGACGACGCCGCGGACACCCTCGTCTGGCCGATGATCATCGGCGTCATCAGCATCGTCTTCGGCGGCACCGGCCTGCTGCTCAACGGCGGCAACGGCGTCCTCGTGGCCCTCAGTCCCGGACCCGCCGGAGCGCCGAACGGGACGTCGGAGTACGCCGTCGGCCAGATCGCCGGCGCGGCGATCGCGACGCTCCTGTCGCTCTGGCTCCTCGTCGGCGGCATCGGACTCGTCCGACGCCGCGCGCGCGCCATCGAGAACCTGCGGCGCTGGGCCGGCGCGAAGATCATCCTTCTGTTCATCGCCGGCACCTGCATCGGGATCGCCTTCGGCGTCAGCGGCCTCGACGGTCGACCCGGCCGCGCCGCGTCCATCAACGACGCCCTCCCCCTCGGCCTCGGCCTGCTCATCGCCCTGTTCGCCTGGCAACTCGCCTGGCCGGTCTTCATCCTTGCCTGGTCCGGACGCAGCGCCGTGCAGCGCGAGGTCCGGAGCTGGGACGACTGATCACGCCCGTCAACCCGACGCCGTCGCGAAGGACGATCGCACCGACGCGCACATCGCCGCGTAGACGTCCTCCTCGCCGGCCGTCGCGTCGACCACCGCGTACCGATCCGGCATGTCACGTGCCTGGGCGAGATACCCGTCCCGCACCCGACGGTGAAACGCCGCGCCCTTCTGCTCCATCCGGTCGAGCAGCGGATTGAGTCTCGACGCGGCCGTCCGCTCGTCGACATCGAACACGACCGTCAGGTCCGGCCACCGATCCCCGATCGCGACCCGTCCGACCGCGATGATGTCGGACGCATCAAGCCCGCCCGCCGTGCCCTGGTAGGCGAGCGTCGAACTGATGAACCGATCGGCGAGCACGAGCTCGTGACGATCGAGCGCGGGACGGACCCGCTGGTCGATGAGTTGCGCCCGACTCGCCATGTAGAGCATCATCTCGCAGCGGACCGACATCTCGACGTGGCGCGGATCGAGCAGGATGTCGCGGATCGCCTCGCCGATCGGCGTCCCGCCCGGCTCACGCACCTCGCAGACCGTCAGACCAGCCCCGCGACACGCCGCGGCGAACCGCCGGAACTGCGTCGACTTGCCCGATCCGTCGGGTCCGTCGAAGACGATGAAGCGTCCGGCGAGATGGGCCATCCAGGCGTCGCTCATGAGAACGTGGACTATGCCCGCGCCACGCTCGTTGTGCAACCCGCGCGCGGGCTCCCTCGTGCCGCTCCCCCCCGCCGCCGCGCTCCGGTCTCAGCCGCCCGACCGGACGGTCCGGAACGCCTCGGCGATCAGCGGCTCGAGCATCGACTGCTCGTTCAGACGCCACCGCACCACCCGACGACCGTTGATGAAGATCGTCGGCATCGACGGAATCGCCGCCCGAAGACCGTCCATCGTGTCCGCACGCAGCGCCGTCGCGACCACGTCGGACCCGAGCGCGGCATCAAACGCCGCCGCGTCGAGCCCGAGACCCAGCGCAGCCGCCCGCATCGAATCGTCCGTCAGCGACTCCTGATGCGCGAACAGCCACGCGTGCAGACGCCAGAACGCGTCCATGCCGCCGACGACGCCCGCCGCCTCCGCCGCCGTCGCCGCGGCACAGGCGTGCGCATTGACGAGGTGCTCCGGCGCGCCTTCGTTGCAGTCCCGGTTCAGCGGATAGTGCCGGAAGACGTAGCGCACCGGGACGTCCCGCTCGACGATGAGGCGACGGATCTCCGCATCGGCCTGTCCCGCGGCCTCGTTCTCGTAGTCGGCCCACATCACGATCTCGACCGCGGCGTCCACCGGCCCGAGCGCGCGCAGAGCCGCGCGACCCGTGCTCGCCAGTTCGTGCGGACTGCGAGGCTCGCGGAGCCAATCGTCGATGTACTTGCGTGACGCCAGCGGCGGGTGGTCGTCCATCGCCGTCCCGCGCGGCGGGTTGGTCGCGGCGACGGCCTCGACCGCGCGGCGCACCGCATTCGGCGCCCGCCACCCGTGAATCTGCTCGCCGTTGAGAAAGATCATCGGCGTGAAGTACAGCCCCAGCGCCACCGCCTCGTCGATGTCCTGCTGCACGAGCGCGAGCGTCCGATCACTCATCATCACGCGAATGAAGTCATCCGGATCATTGAAGCCGATCGACCGGAGATCCCCGGGCAGACTCGCGTCCGTGAACGAGCCGTCGCGCGAGAACAGCCAGCGACTCATCGCCCAGTAGCCGTCCTCGCCCGCCAGAATGCCCGCGGCCTCCGCGGCGCGGGCCGCCCAGCATGCGTTCGGATGCAGGTTGCGCGTGATGTTCGGATTGCACAGCGTGCACATCGGGAAGTGCTTCGTGCTGACGGACAGGTCATCCCGTTCCCGAAGCAGTTCGTGGATCTCCGCCTCGATCCGCTTGCAGTCCGCACACTGGAAGTCCGAGATCACGACGAGGCGCAGCGGCGCGTCCGCCGGACCGATCCGGTACCGGCCGGTGAACCCGCCCGCCGGCGCATGGCGGGCCGTGTCGACCGTCGCGAGCGTCGACACGGGATCATCGTTCGGCGCCGGCGCGACATCGACCGGCGCCGTCGCGCCGTCCACGATGCGCTGCACGGACTCGGCCAGTCGTGCCTCGTCGTCCGCCGCGGCGATCGACTGCTGACGCACGTGCACGCCCGCGATCACGGCGCCGGCGATCGCCAGCGTGAGCAGCATCGTCGCGCCCTGGCGCACGCGCCCGAGCGCCGGACGACCGCCCACGACGCCGACGAACAGCAGGTTCCCGACGTGCGCGGCGATGCAGTACCGGCAGAAATAGCCCTCGAAGGCGATGAGGCCGAGATAGAACAGCGAGACCAGGCCGCCGAGCCGCGCCATCGCGACGAACGGTCCCGACGCCCGCCCGCGCTCGACGAGCCAGCCCGCCAGCATCGCGAGGAAGTACGCCAGGCCGACGTGCGAGAGCGGCCACTCGAGTCCGGGCAGTCGTCCGAACGCGCTGGACGTCGCGAGGTCGCAGGCGCTGCCCGGTCCGCATCCCGGCAGACGCAGGCCGGCGATCGCATGGGCGACGAGCATGGCCGACGCGCCCGCGGCGACGAGCAGTCCGATCGTGCCGATGACGAAGCGGGGCGAAACGCCCGGAGAAGTCTTCGAAGCAGTCATGGCTTCGATTATAGACCTCTCCGGACTCGTGTCGGACTCAGAACAGGATGCGCACCCCCAGCGTCACGATGAGGTCGCGCTCGGCCCGCTCGTCGACGTCCTGGTGGATCGGCAGACCGACCGCCGCCTCGAGCGCGAACGACCGCGCCTCGTACAGCACGCCCCCGCCCAGCAGGATCTCGTGATCGCCGTTCAACTCGTACAGGCCGTTCAGTTCGAGGGTGAGATACGTCGCGGCTCCGGTCTCGGCGCCGTACGCTTCGGGCGCGAGTCGGTACAGGTACGCCGTGTCGTACCGCAGCGCATCGTCGGGACCGTCGCCGGCGCGCGACCGATAGTCCTCGGCGCCCTGGTTGAACGAGTACGACACGCTCTGCGTGATGCCGTGACGACCCAGGATCGCCATGAAGATCCCGCCCGCGAAGACGTCGACCGACTCGCTGGAGAACCCCCGGTCGCCGCTCGGAACCTCCACGCCGCCGAACACCGCGAAACGGACGGAGTCGAGCGGGTTCAGGTCGATCTGGAGCGGCCGATACTTGATGGTCAACGCGATGTCGTTCACGCCGAAGTCGCGCTCGGTCCCGGACGCCGTGTCGGCGACCGAATACTCCAGCGGCACCTCGAGCGACAGCGACACGTCACGACGCAGGCCGTACGTCAGACTCGTGATCGATTCGTACACGTCCCGGTCCCCGCGCTCCGGCGACGGGTCGTCGCCGAGGCGGATGTACCGGGCCTTCTGGCGGAGGTAGAGACTGCCCGCGGCCGGTTGCGTCGCGGCCGGCGTGTTCGTCGCCTCCTGACCGAGCGCGCTCGTCGCCATGACGCCCAGCGCGCACGTCAGACCGACGCCGATGATGGTGATTCGATGGTGCATGGTGGTTCTCGCCGAACGGGTCACGGAGCCGCGACCGGCACGTCGATGCGCCGGAGCGAGAAGCCGCTGCGATCGATCGCGCCCGCAAGCTGCCGGCGCGACACGGGCGTGTGACCGTCGAGCTGCACGGTCGCGCGTCCCGTGCCCATGTCGACGTTGACGTCGGTCACGCCGGGCACGTCGAGCAGCATCGCGTCGACGTTGTTCGCGCAGAGCGGGCAGCTCATGCCGTAGACGGTGAGATACACGACGTCCGACGCGATCGGCGAATCATCGTCGCGCGCGGTCGCGACGGACTCGTGCGTCATGCCGCGGGCGCCGCCGCAGCCGGGGAGGAACGAGACGGAGAACGTGACCAGCGTCACGAGCATCAGGGATCGATACATGGGTGGACATCCTTCAGGGAGGAACGTGCGAAACACGGCCTTCGTCGCGCGGCGACACGGCGCGCGACACGTCGCCGGGCGTTCGCGCAGCGCGCGGAACACCCACGAAGGCGGTGCTTACGTTCTCCAGATGCCCAGCCGGGCCCGTGCCTCCTGGTGCGATCGGGCCGCGATCCACGCCCGGCCCGGACGCGCCCGGCTCGCCGTCGCCCGCGGCAGCACGAACGGCGCGAACGCGACCGTCACATGCAGTCCGACGAAGTCGGCTCGGGTCGACGGGGACGGGATCTTCGGTGTGTCCTGACGCTCCTGCGACCGGGCCGCGCAGCGGCACGGGCCGCCCGACGTCCCGCAGGCGTGCGTCGTGATCTCCCGCCCGCAGCACGTCCGCACCGTCACCGACGCGCACGCGCAGGACGTGCCGCATGGTCCCGGTGCCGCGCCCGGGCGCCCGTCCGCGTGCAGCGCCACCGGCAGGGCGAGCTGCTGAACGAGGAGAGCGAGGATGACGACGACGCGCAGGGAC
>JAGQOI010000551.1 GCA_020427625.1 Phycisphaerales bacterium
CGGCCTCGGGGTCCACATCATCCGGGAGATCATGGACGACGTCGTCTATGCCCGGCGTGACGAGGGCGGCATGCGGCTCCGCATGGTCAAGCGGGCACCGGCGCCCGCCTCCACCTGTGCTCCCGGTGAGCGCGGGCACTGTTCCTGAACCCCTTCCGTGCCCGAAAGCAGGCGAATGCACGACAGTACGAATCCCGAGTTCGACATGGAGACGAGCGGCGACACGGTGCTCTTCCGCCCGAAGGGGGAGATCGACCTGAGCGTCGCGCCCGCGCTGCGCACGCATCTCCGCGAGGCCGCCGACCGGACGAAGCGTCGCCTCATCGTCGATCTCACCGACGTCCCCTACATGGACTCCTCCGGCGTCGCGACGCTGGTCGAGGCGCTCCAGCTCACCCGACGATCGGGCAAGCAACTCCTGCTGTGCAACCTCCACGAGAAGGTGCAGTCGATCTTCGAGATCGCCCGCCTCGACGCCGTCTTCACGATCGTCGCGACGGTCGACGACGCCCGCGCCCGCTGACCGTCCGTCCACACCCATGCCCGACTCCTCCGCTCCACCCGTCCCCCGCCGTCCCCGCCTGCCCGTGCGGCTCCTCGCCGCCTGGGGGGATCTGTGGATCCGCACCTTCACGCTCCTGGGCGGCGTCGGGTATCTCCTGTTCGACGTGCTCACCTGGCTGCACCGCACGTTCGTGCGCCGGTCGGTCCGATTCGGGCGCGCGGCCTTCGTGAGCCAGCTCGTCCGGATCGGCGTCCGTTCCGTCGGGATCGTCATGCTCGTCAGCGCGAGCATCGGGCTCATCCTCGCCCTCCAGATGCAGCCGCCGCTCGACGAACTCGGTCAGACCGACAAGATCGCCAACATCGTCGGCGTCGCGGTGTTCCGCGAGCTCGGCCCGCTCATCGCGGCGATCGTGCTCACCGGGTTCGCCGGCGCGTCGATCTCGGCCGAGGTGGGCACGATGGTGGTCGGCGAGGAGATCGAGGCGCTCGAGGCGCACGCCCTGAACCCGGTCCGGTTCCTCGTCCTGCCCCGCATCCTCGCCTCGACGGTCAGCCTGACCCTGCTCGCCGCCATCGGCGACCTCACGGCCGTGGTCTTCGCCGCCCTCATCGCGGTCCTCTTTCTCGGCATCCCCCTCGAACTGTACATCGACAACACCCTGACCCAGCTCGTCGCGATGGACTTCGTCACCGGGCTCATCAAGGCCGCCGTGTTCGGCGTGATCCTCAGCGCCATCGCCTGCTACAACGGCCTGCGGGTCACCGGCGGCGCGGCCGGCGTCGGGCGGGCGACGACGGACACCGTCGTGCAGACCGTCGTCTCCATCATCATCGCCGACCTCATCTTCACGGCCCTGTTCTTCGCCCTCGGCTGGACGAAGTAGAACCGGATCCCGAACGCCCGAACGACGACGGCCGCCCGCGCGAAGCGGGCGGCCGTGTGTGCATCGGTCGGATGTGCGACGGGCCCAGTCGCGACGGGATCGTCGCGTGCGGCCCAGTCGTGTCGGATCAGTCGCGTCGGATCAGTCGCGGGCGTCGGACACGAAGGCCCGGAACACGAACCCGCTCTCGACGGACCGGAGCTGCCAGGCGGCGGGCCCGACGTACTTGCGGATGAGGGCGATGGGCACGTCGTTGAGCGCGCCGCCCATCTGATCGATCACCTCGGGGTCCATCTCGTCGCCCCAGAACTCGCGCATGTCCTCGATCATCTTGCGCTGCTGGGCGACCATGTACTCGGCCTCGTCGGCGGGACTGCTGATGCCCCAGGCGATGACGGAGTCGTCGGGGAGCATGGCGACGGCCTTGGCGAACGCGGGTTCGGAGGCGATGCCGCCGGTTCCGCCGGCGGCGCTCGCCCGCAGGGCCTGCTCGACGGCCGCGGTATCACCGACGAAGGCGAGTCCGGCGCCGGTGCCGATGCTCATGGAGCCGCTGCTGCCGAGGGGCATGCCGCCGCCCATGTCGCCCATTTCGAGCGTGTAGATCTGGTGTCCGAGGAACTCGCGGGCCTGGAAGCCGCCCTGGGGCGCGAGCATCGCGACCATGTTCTGGAACTGCTCCAGGTTGGACATCTCCATCACGAGCATCGACTTCTGGCTGTCGGCGGTGACGGGACGGCTGAGGGTCTTCGCGCTGTAGACCTTGGAGCCCATGGCGGCGAAGAACTGTTCCATCATGGGCGCGACCTGGTCGAGCATGGGTCCGGCCTGCATCTGGAGCAGCGGATGGGCCATGATGACCTTGCGGGCGACGCCCATGAGGTCGGCGAACTGGAAGTTGATGCTGGCGAAGGACGTCACGTCGCTGCCGGCGAAGAACGGCACCTTGCCGCGGGGGGATTCCAGGTTCAGCAGCGCGGTGAGGCCGTTCTTGCCGTTCGGCATGTAGAGGCTCATGGTCTGCTCGACCATGGCCCGCTCGCCGTCGAGGCGGAGGCCGAAGCCCATGCCGCGGACGTCGCCGAGGAGTTCGTGCAGGACCGGTCCGAAGCTGTCGACCATCATCGCCATCATGTCGTCGTCGCCGAGCAGGCCTCGCGCCTTGAGCGGGAGGACGGCGCCGTACACGTCGACATCGCCGTCGAAGGCGTTCACGACGCCGTCGAAGTCGGGATCGGACGCGAGCCGGTCGAGGGCGTCGCCGTCGATGACCTCCATCGCGTTCTCGAGCGTCGTGAGATCGCTGGAGACGAGGACCATGGACTTGTGCCGCACGACGTGGATGTGCCGGATCGTCGCGAGGAGCGCCTCGGGATCGGGCATGCCCATGCCGCCGCCGCCGAACTCGTCGTCGAACTCGTCCGCCTCGGCCTTCGGCGGCTGCGGGATGGCGAACGAGTAGACCGTGCTGCCGAGCACGTCCTGGTCGTCGACCTCGATGTGGTCCTCGCCGGCCTTCTTCACGAGGGCGTCGATGACGCGGGTCATGTGGTCGGCCTTGTCGCCGAAGTCGGCGAAGCCGATGAAGCCGAGTCCCGGGGCGTTGTTCTCGCCGCGGGCGACGAACGCCGCGACACCGGCCGGGCCGCTCGGCGGCACGATGGTGTCCTCCTCGAGTCCGAGCTCCTGCTCCATCTCGTCGAAGCCGGCGGACATCTCCTCGAGCATGGACTTCCGGGCGTCGGCCATGTCCTCGGACATCCACATCTCCCAGAGCGCCGTGCGCTGGAGGCGCGCGATCATGGTCTCGGCATGGCTGGCGCCGAGCACCACGAAACTCTCGCGCGGAGCGATCTCCTGGATGGTCGGAGCGCCCAGGGCGGCCGTCAGGCCGCAGCCGACGGTCAGCGTCATCACGCACAAACAAGTCTTCACGTCGATGTCCTCTTGGTGGAAGCGAAGCGTCGGAATGGAGCCGGCACCGGGGGTGCCGCGGCTCTGTACGCGCGGATCGGCCGAACGTTACGGCCGCCCGCGCCGGAATCTGGTCATTTGCCCGTATCGTCGTTCAGCAGCGGCGAGACGTCGAACCGTTCGCGAGGCGGGGCCTGGTGGTAGTTGTGGCCCGAGTTCGGGTTGTCCTTGTCGAACGCGAAGGCCTCGCGATTGCGGACGAAGTCCTTCACGTACCGCGACGGGATCGCGAAGTTCAGGCCCTGCGAGAAGTTGTAACCCATGTTCGTGATGCCGATGACCTCGCCGTTCGTGTTGAACAGCGGCCCGCCGGAGTTGCCGGGATTGATCGCGGCGTCGATCTGCACGTAGGTCAGCCCGTCGAAGCTGCGGGTCGTCGTCGAGACGACGCCCTGGCTGAGCGTGCGCTCCAGGCCGAGCGGGTTGCCGATCGCGAACACGGTCTGGCCGACCTCGACCGGCTTGTCGGTCGCGAGCGGCGCGTACTCGAAGGGCTTGCCGTGCGGATGCTCGATCTTGATGAGCGCGAGGTCGATGTGACTGTTCACCGCGATGATCTCGATGTCGGAGATCACCGTCCGCTGGAACGTGCCGTCCGGCAGCGGGAACCAGACCGTCGCCTTGAGGTTCGTCTCGCCCTGGATCACGTGCGCATTCGTGATCGCGTACCCCTCCTCGTTGATGATCACGCCGGAGCCGAGCCCGCTCGGGGTCGACACCTTGATCACCGCGGGACCGAGGATCTTCGCGTACTCGCGCGGGCTCCGCTCCGGGGGATTCACCGCGGTGTGGAACAGGCTCTCGGAGACCGTCACCGTCGGGCCGCTCACCGAGCCGCCCTCGATGTCGAGGATGTCGTCCACCATGAACTGCACGACGTCCGGACCGAGATCGACCCAGACCGCGCGATCGGTGCGCTTGAGCACCGTGCCCTCGACCGTCGCGCCGCTCTTGAGGCGCACGACCTCGGCGGCAGTGCTCGTCGCCAACACCGATGCCGCCAGCGCGGCGAGCCAGATTCTTCGCATAATGAACCTTCCTGCCTGAGGAGAACCGAGGCGGCCCAGTATAGGATGACCCTGCTTCCGGGACCAACGCGGCCCGGCGAGTCGGCGTCCCCGATCCGAGAGGCGGCGCCCCACCCAGGACCCCCGACGGAGTCGACCCGACATGACCCATCGCGCCGCGATGTGCTCGCTGCTCACCCTCCTCGGTCTCGCGCCGGTCGTGAGCGCCCAGCCCCGACTCGCCGAGTACTTCGGATTCGGCGACCTCGAGGTCGTCAAGATCGATCGCGGCGCCGGACCGATCGTCATCGCCGACATGAACGGCGACGGCCTCCAGGACCTCGTCGCCGTCAACAACTACAAGAGCCGCATCGAACTGCACTACCAGCGCCCCGACGCCTCGCCGGACGCCATCGAGGAGACGGCGGGCGAGGTCAACGAACTGCCCACCCACTGGCGGTTCCGGTCCGACTTCGTGTCCGTCAGTCACCGCGTCATGGCGGTCGTCGCCCACGACTACGACGGCGACGGGCTCAAGGACCTCATCTACGCCGGGCAGCCGCCGGAACTCGTGTTCGTGCGCCAGACGTCGCCCGGCACGTTCGAGATCGACCGGATCCACCGCATCAAGCTGCTCCAGGCGAATCGCAACGCCCTGCTCGTCGCCGACGTGCTCGACGACCCGCGTCCGGAACTGCTGACGATCGTCGGCGGCGAGATCCACATCTGGACCATCGACGGCTCGAACCTCGGCCAGCCGACGAAGCTCATCGCCGGCAGCGACCTCGTCGGCATCGGCGTCGAGGACTTCGACGGCGACGGCCAGGCGGACGTCCTCGGCGTGATCCCGGAGAATCCCGCGCCGCTGCGCCTGTGGCTCGGACAGCACGACGGCGCCCGTCACGTCCTCGGCCCGCAGGTGCGATTCGAACTTCCGGCGCTGCGTGAATACGACGCCGTGCGCTTCCCCGGCGACGCGGCCGCGTCGATCGCGACCATCGAACGGGCCTCCAAGCGCCTCGTCCTCTACGACCTCGCGATGGAGCCCGTCGAGCCGTCCGGCAACCGCGACGCGTCGATGCGGGTCTACAGCTTCTCCGACGGCGGCAACCGCAAGCGCAAGACCTCGGTCGCCGACGTGAACGGCGACGGTCTGCTCGACCTCGTCGCGACGAACACCGAATCGAACTCGCTCGTCGTCTACCTCCAGGCGCCGGGCAAGGGTCTCCAGACGGGCGTCCCCCATCCGAGCCTCGCCGAGATGACCTACCTCGACGCCGGCAACGTCGACGGCGGCTCGGAGGCCGAGATCTTCGTGCTGTCCGAGAAGGAGGCCGTGCTCGGACGCACCCGCCTCGAGGCCGGCGTCATCGACTTCCCGCAGCCGATCGCCGTCAGCGAGGGGCACACGCCCGTCGCGATGGCCCTCGTCGAACTCGGCGGCCGCTCGAGCATCGCCCTCGTCACGAAGGCCGACCGCGAGTGGACCATGGAGATCATTCCCGTCGACGGCACCGAGCGACAGGTCGTCTCCCTCGGCAAGCTGTCGCGATCGCCCGACACCATCGTCGATCTCGACGCGGACCGCGACGGACGCACCGATCTCCTGCTGTTCACCCGCGACAAGCCGATGATCATGCTCCGCGCCACCGCCGACGGCTACGAGATGATGGACTCCGAGAAGATGGGCCAGTTCGGCCTCGTCCAGGCCGCGAACGCCGACAACACCGGCGTGTTCGACATCGACCAGGACGGCGTCCCCGAACTGCTCATCGCGACCCAGAACTACGTGCGGGCCGTCCGCTACGACCCCAGGCCCGAGCGCGGCATCGGCGCGGGCTGGCAGGTCGTCCAGCAGATCAACGCCGGCGATCCCTCCTCGAAACTCATCGCCCTCACCGTGCTCGGACGGCGCATCGTCGCCGCCGACAAGGAGAACAACCGGCTCGTCATGATGGGCGAGACGACCACGAACGGCGCCACGACCTGGCAGGAGACCGAGTCGATCAACGTCCGCGGCTTCACGCCGAACGCGATCTACTCCGGCGCCTTCTCCGGCGACGGCGAGGACAACATCCTCGCCATCGGCGACGACGGCTTCGCGATCATCAAGCTCGCCGGCGAACGGGTCGCGCTGCGCGAACTCACGTCCTGGCGCACCGACAAGGAACGACGGGTCGAACACGAATTCGCGGTCGGCGACATCAACGGCGACGGCTTCGTCGACCTCGTCGCCCTCGACGCCGGTGAGCAGATGTGCGAGATCTTCACGTTCACGACCACCCGCAAGATGCTCTACGCGATGTCGTTCGAGGTGTTCGAGACCAAGATCTTCTCCGGAGGCGAGGCGCGGGAGTTCGAGCCGAGCGAAGCCCACATCGCCGACCTGACCGGCGACGGCGCCGATGACCTCATCCTGCTCACCCACGATCGAGTCCTCATCTATCCGCAGATGACGAAGACCACCGACAAACGATGACGCGAACCAGCGGATGACGCGGCCGATCCGGCGCCGACGTCAGTCCGACGGCGACAGCACCTCGAGGATCCGCGGCAGCATCGCCTCGGCGAGCACCTGCTGACCGGCGACGCTCGGATGGATGTGGTCGCGGTAGGGTTCGATCCCCCGGCCCCGTGCCGCGATCATCGCCGGGCCGAGGTCGATGAACGGCAGCGACGCCGCGCGGGTGAGATCCTCGATCGTCGCCCGACCCTCGAAGGGCGGCCCGTCGAGTTCCGCCTCGTCACGCTGGTAGAACACGAGCACCCGCGGCGTCGTCGCCGACGCGCGCGCGAAGAGGTCGGTCATCGCCGCGCGGCACGCGGCGCGGTCGGCGTCGGTGAAGACCCGCGCCGGCGTCGGCGCCCGCAGGCCGAGGCGGAGGGTGAGGTCCTCCCAGGCCCGGGGCACGTAGCGCTGGGCGACTTCTGCGAGGGCGCACCACGGGCGCGAGTCCTCGGAGACGCGGTCCGGCATCGGGAGGGCGGGCGTCTCGACGGCGTCGAGTCCGTTCAGCACGAAGACGACGACGTCCGCGTCGAACAGGCCGTACCGCTCGACGTACGCCCGCTGATGCACCGGACTCCACCCGCCGGCGGAGATGTTGCCGACGACGACCGGGCGTCCGAGCCGCGCGGCCAGGTCGCGCTGGATGCGGCTCGTCGCGAGGTCGGCCTGGTCGGTGAGGACGCCGCCGTTGATGATGCTGTCGCCGACGATCATCACGCGGCATTCGTCCGGATCGGACCGTCGCTCGGGGAAGTCGTCGCTCCGCATCGCCCAGGCGTTGTAGTGCACGGTGTTGCCGAACCGGCGGTAGGTCCGGTCGGGCTTGTAGTAGTAGTCGAGTTCGGGATCGTGGACGAGGATCGGCGGGTCGCCGAGTCCGAACGCGACCCGGGCGACGATCTCGGCGCCGACGAGCACGACGACGAGGACGAGGCCGCCCACGACAAGACGGCGTCCCCAGCGGGAACGCCGTCGTCGTTCGTCGGTCGTGGCGTCGCCGCGGGTCACGATCAGCGGTCGTCGATCGGGACGTACTTCACGCCGTGCGGGCCGGTGTACTCGCAGCGCGGGCGGATGAGCTTGTTGTCGGCGAGCTGCTCGATGCAGTGACCGACCCAGCCGGCGATGCGGCTCATCGCGAACATGGGCGTGAAGAGGTCGACCTGGAGGCCGATGGAGTAGTAGGTCGTCGCCGAGTAGAAGTCGACGTTCGGGAGGATGCCTCGCGCGCCGACGGCGGCGGCCATGATCTCCTCGATCTTGCTCGACATCTCGTAGAGCTTCAGGTTGCCGGTGTCCTCGGCGAGCTTCTTCGCGAAGGTCTTGAGGTAGGTCGCCCGCGGGTCGTACGCCTTGTAGACGCGATGCCCGAAGCCCATGATCTTCTCTTTGCGTTCGAGGCGCCCGCGGATCACCGACTCGACGTTCGACATGTCGCCGATCTCGTCGAGCAGGTGCATGACGGCTTCGTTCGCGCCGCCGTGCAGCGGGCCCTTGAGGGTGCCGATGGCGGTGGTGATGGCGGAGTAGAGATCGCTCAGCGTCGAGATCGTCACGAGCGCGGCGAACGTCGACGCATTGAAGCCGTGATCGGCGTGCAGGATCAGGCAGACGTCGAGCGCTCGCGCCATCGTCGCGGTCGCGGGCTCGCCGTTGAGCATCTTCAGGAAGTTCGCGGCCATGTCGAGCGACGCGTCGGGCTTCACGAAGGGCTTGCCCTTGCGGTGCCGGTCGAAGTTGGCGATGAGCGTCGGCGTCTTCGCGAGCAGCCGGACCGCCTTGCGCTGGTTGGCCTCGGGGGACGCGTCGTCGACCTCCGGGTCGAACATCGACAGGGCCGACACGAGCGTCCGCAGCACATGCATCGGCACCGCGTCCTTCGGCACCGCGCGAATGAGATCCCACATCGGCGCCGGAATGTCGTACTCCGCGCGAATCTGCGCGACGAGGCCGTCCAGTTCGCTCTTCTTCGGCAGACGACAGTTCCACAGCAGGAACACCGTCTCCTCGAAGGTCGAGTGACGGGCCAGGCTGTCGATGTCGACCCCGACGTACTCGAGGATGCCCTGCTGTCCGTCGATGAAGGACATCCGGGAATCGGAGGCAATCGTGTTGGCCAGGCCCTTGTCGAGCACCGGTCCGGACGGCATGGTCGTCATGGGTCTTCCTCGTGGATCGATCGATGGCGGCGGCCGGGACGAACGCCGCTGGACGTGCGATCGCCGGATTCATCCGACGCTCACACCCCGGCCTTCAAGTCCCTTATCGTGCCGTGGAGAGAAACCCATGATAGGACCACCGCCAGATTCGAGCAATCGAACGGTATGATCCCCGAACCCGCCGACATGACCGCCCGACGACTTCACGGACGCCTGCTCATCGATCCCGATCAACCCGCCGAGCCGGGCTGGATCGACGTCGCCGACGGACGCATCGTCGACATGGGGTCCGACACCGCCGGGACGAACCCGACCCCCGATCGCGTCGGCGAACACGACGTCATCTGTCCCGCCTTCGTCGACGCCCACCTCCACCTCCCGCAATTCGAGTCGATCGGGCACGACGGACGCCCGCTCCTCGCCTGGCTCGACGACGTCATCTTTCCCGCCGAAGCCGCGTGGGCCGATCGCGCCGTCGCGACCGAACGATGCCATGCCGCCCTCGTCCGACTTCGCCGCGCCGGCACCTTCACGTTCGCCGGCTATCTCACCGCGCACCCGCACTCGATCGACGCGTTCGTCGCCGCCAACGCGCGGGTCGGGCTTCGGGCGACCGTCGGACAGGTGCTCATGGACCGGGCCGCGCCCGACCCGCTGCTCGGACACCCGATCCGACCCCTCGACCCCCCGGACGATCCTCGCCTCCGCCTCTCGGTCAACCCGCGCTTCGCGGTGTCCTGCTCCGACGACTGCCTGCAGGCCGCGGCACGTCTCGCGGCGTCCGGCGCGATCATCCAGACGCATCTCGCCGAGTCCGCGGCCGAATGCGCGAAGGTCCGGGCGCTGTTTCCCGAGGATCGAGAGTATGCCGCGGTGTACGACCGACACCGCCTGCTGACGCCGCGCACGCTGCTCGCGCATGCGGTTCACCTCGACGACGCGGCGTGGTCGCTTCTCGCGGCGCGCCGATGCGTCGTCGTGCACTGCCCGACGGCGAACACGTTCCTCGGTTCCGGCCTGTTCGACCGTGACGCGGCCTGTCGGCACGGCATCCGGCTGGCGCTGGGGTCGGATGTCGCGGCCGGACCGGACGTCGCGATGCCGCGGGTCGCGCGGGCGATGATCGAGGTCGCCAAGTGCCGCGCGATGGCCGGGGCTCCGGACGTGGACGTTCCGTCGCCGGCGGCGGCCTGGCGTCTGATCACGAGCGGCAACGCGGACGCGCTGGGTCTGCCGGACGCGGGTCGCCTCGCGGTGGGCGCGACGGCGGACCTGCTGGTCCTTCGCACGCCGTTTGCTCCGGACGCGGACCTGGCGTCGCGTCTGCTGTACGGCTGGGACGACGGGTTCATCGTCTCGCGGATGATCGCGGGTCGGATGGCGCCCGAGTGACGCATCGACCGGTACACTGGGCGTTGCCATGTTTCTGCCGATCCGAACCGAGCGTCAGCCCCGTCGCACGCCCCGCGTGACGCAGGCGATCATCCTGCTCAACCTGCTGGTCTACCTGGCGGGCGTGCTGGGCGAGGCGTTCGGGCGTCTGGAGCCGGGCGCGATGCAGGAGGCCGGGCAGTTCGTGATGAGCGACTTCCGGGCCTGGCAGTTGTTCACGTACCAGTTCATGCACGACCCGCACGGGCTCGGGCACCTCGCGTTCAACATGCTGTTCCTGTGGATCTTCGGGACGTCGGTCGAGGACCGGCTCGGCCGGGTCGGGTTCATCTGCTTCTACCTGCTCGGCGGCGCGGCGGCGGGACTGGTGCACGGCTGGATCGCGCCCCGGATCGGCATCATCGGCGCGAGCGGATCGATCGCCGCGGTGACGGGCGCGTTCATGGTGCTCTTTCCGCGGAGTCACATCGTCATCATCTCGCTGTTCGGCGTCTTCACGCCGCCGGCGCCGTGGGTCATCCTGTTCTTCGTCGCGATGGATCTCTTCCGCGCGTCCGGCTCGTTCGGCGGCGGCGACAACGTCGCGCACGCGGCTCACCTGGCGGGCTACGGGTACGGCATCGCGATCGCCTTCACGCTGCTCGCGACCGGTCTGCTCGCCCGCGACGATCTCGATCTGTTCTTCCTCTTCAAGCAGAAGCGCCGACGGAACCAGTTCAAGACGCTGAGCCGGCGCCAGGTCGGCGGCGCGTGGGCGGATCGATCGAAGGACACCGCAGAACAGGCCGCGGCGACGATCGGGCCCGGCCGCCTCTCCGCCCGCGATCAGCGCATCGCCGAGCTCCGTGCCGAGATCACGCGTCGGGCCGAGGCGCACGACCTTGCCGGCGCGACCCGGTCGTACCTCGATCTCATCGCCCTCGATCCCACGTCGACGCTCTCGGAGAC
>JAGQOI010000552.1 GCA_020427625.1 Phycisphaerales bacterium
ACAGCTTCTTCGGGATGGCACGAACGGCGCGGCGGACCGACTCGCGATGCAGGGCATCGGCCTCCTGGCGGGTCAGGTTCTGTCCCTGCCCCCGCTTTCGAATGGCACGGGTGGCGAGCTCACGGTCGGCCGCGTCCGGCATGAAGTCGTCGCGACGAATTGCCGCGTCTGCGGCGGCGACGGCGGGCGTGGGGCGAGTCTTCGACCTGGTGGCCTTTGGCGGCATGACGGGCGTCCCGTGACCATCGAGTTACTTACTTGGTGATTCGTGCGCCACTCGCGCCAAAGAATCGGGGTTCGTCGCATCGCACACACGGAAGTCGCCCGGAAGGAACCATTGCCATCGGTCAGATTCGGGCGGATTCGCCTTGATGTCTCCCCACACCGATGCCCTTGTGTGTCCTGCCACGACGCGGGCGGCACGGGGCCGGCCCGGCGCGGCACGGAGAACACCGGCATGCAGATCAACGAGATCCACGGCAGCATCGAAGGCACCAGCGTCGAGGCCCGGCGCGCCGACAGCGGCGAAGGGCCGCGCATCGAGATCACCATCTACGACGTCTCGACCCACGAGTCCGAGTGGCGACCCGAGGACACGTACGCCGCGGCGAACTACATCCTCGCGATGACGCGGGGCGTCCGGCGCGACGCGTTCATCACCGACATCGACGGGTGCGAGCATCCGGCCGCGGACGTCTGCGGCAGCGAGATCCACGATCTCGAACGCATCCTGGAATCCCTCACCTGACCCGGCGCGAGAGCCGGAAGGAGCATCATCATGGCGACGAAGAACGGCACCACCAAGAAGACCGCGAAGAAGGCCCGCACTGCGAAGGGCGCGAAGCCCGCGACGAAGAAGACCGGGGCGAAGCCCGTCCGCGCGAAGAAGCCCGCGGCGTCGACGCCCACGGCGGCGCCTGTGGCCGAGGTCGCGGCTCCGGCGACGACGCCCGCCCCGAAGGCCAGGAGCGGGACACGGGCGAAGCGTGGCGGCGACGGCGCGAATGCGAAGGCGACGGTCCCCGCGAAGGCGCCGGCGAAGCCGAAGCGGACGAGCCTGCTCGACGCCGCGGCCGCGATCCTCGGGAAGTCGCCCGAGCCGATGTCCGCGAAGGACCTCGCCGAGCGCGCCATCGCCGCGGGCTGGAGCGGCACCGGCAAGACCCCGCACGCGACGCTCTACGCGGCGATGATCCGCGAGATCGCGAAGAAGGGCGACGCGGCCCGGTTCGTGAAGGTGGAGCGGGGACGGTTCGTGACGAAGGCCGTCTAAACGACCTGTCTCGTTCGTCGCGACACGCCTCGGCTTCGGCCGGGGCGTTTGCGGTGCGCTCGAGCAGTTCGGTATCGTGTGAACATTCGGAGGGTACAAATGAACCACGGACATCTCGGCGACGCGTTCGACCACTGGAAGGGGTACTTCATCTCCCGTCTCGGCGGAACCGTGCGCGATCTGCGCGCAGTGCCGATGTTCACCGACGAGAACTGTGTCAGGGTATGGAACGGACGAGCGGTGGCGGCGTATGCCGGTCTCCTCGGCATCTCGGCCGCAGATGTCCTTCAGTCCAAGGTCCGATTCCGCAACGGCGACCGAGCGGAGTACTTCGACGGCGTCGCCACGGTACATGGTGATCTGTTCGTTGACCCCGACACGGGCATTTCTGTCCGCGGGGACCACAAGCACGTCCGCCCGGGCGATCTTGCGACGCTCCTTCGGCCCGACAGAGAGCGCGTGCTGATTGTGTACCAGCACGCGCATCGAGTCCGGCAGTAACTCCAGAAGACCTTCAAGAGCATCCGCGATCATGATGGCAAGCCCGGCATGCGCTGCTTCGCGTACGACGGCGGTTCCGCCGCGATGGTGTTCGTATCGCGTTCGAGTTCCCGGCTCTCGGAGATGAGTCGGCAACTCGGTCAGATGACACCCTGGCGGATCGTCAAGTAGCACGCCTGTCCGCCTTCCTCCCGGCGTAGGCTTCCCACCGCTGCACGATCACATCGCAGTACAACGCGTCCAGTTCCATCAGGAACGCCTTCCGGCCTGTCTGCTCTGCACCGATGAGCGTCGAGCCGCTGCCGCCGAAGAGATCCAGGATGTTTTCGCCGGGCTTCGATGAGTACTGCATCGCGCGCGTTGCGAGTTCGACCGGCTTCTCCGTGAGATGCACCATCGACTGCGGGTTGATCTTCTTGATCGGCCACACGTCCGTCGCGTTCGTCGGGCCGTGGAACTGGTGCGCGGCTCCCTCGCGCCATCCATAGAAGCACCACTCGTGATTGCCCATGAAGTCCTTGCGCGTCAGCACCGGATGTTCCTTCACCCAGATGATCGCCTGCGAGAAGTACAGGCCGT
>JAGQOI010000055.1 GCA_020427625.1 Phycisphaerales bacterium
GTGTCCGTCCGCACCGGACTCGATCACGATGCCGTCGACGTCGGCACGCCGATCCGGCTCACCATCGAGGTCACCGCCGAGCCGGGCGTCGACGTGACCATGCCGATCCTCGAACCGACGACCGGCCCGTTCGAGACCGCGCCGATCGCGACGCCGCCCGACATCCCCGACGGCGAACAGCGCCGATGGACCCACGTCTACGGCCTCGATACGTTCGATTCCGGCGATCTCGCCGTGCCCGGCGTCACGATCCTGTTCGTCGACCGACGGGACGCGACCGCCGACGCCATCAGCGGCACGATCGAGACCGACCCGCTCACGGTGCACGTCCGCTCCGTCACCGGTCCCGATGACGGCGCCCGCGACATCCGCGGCATGCACGCGGTGACGCTGCCCGAAGACGAGCGACGACGATCGACGCGCACTCTTCTCATCATCGGCGCCGCCGTCGTCGCGGTCGCGGCGGTCATCGCGATCATCATCGCGCTCCGACGCCGCGCCGCGCCCGGCGCCCGCCCGGTCCCCGTCGTCCCGCCGCACGTCTGGGCGCGACGTGAACTCGACGCGCTGCGGGCCGCGCGGCTCGTCGAACAGGGACGCTTCGAGCCCTACTACGACCGGCTCAGCGCGATCGTGCGCGGCTACATCGAGCGTCGATTCGGCATCATGGCGCCGGAACGCACGACGCAGGAATTCCTCATCGAGGCGCGGCGCAGCGATGCCCTCAGCGTCGGCCAGCAGGTGATGCTCGGCACCTTCCTCCGGGCCGCCGACCTCGTGAAGTTCGCGCTCGTCGAGCCCACGCCGGCGGATGCCGACGAAGCCATCGGCGCGGCGGCGCAGTTCGTCGACGAGACGACGCCGACGGCGGGGGAGGCGGCGGCATGATCTTTCATCGGCCTTCGGTGTGGCTGCTGTTCCTGCTCGTGCTCGTGCCGCTCGTGTGGCTGCGATGGTCGCGGCCGCGCCGGCGGGTGGCGGTCCGCTTCTCCGACATCACGGCGCTGGAATCGGCCGGTCGCTCGCTGGTGGTGCGTCTGCGGTGGGTGGTTCCGTTCGTGCGCACGCTGGCGATGGTGTTGCTGATCGTGGCGCTGGCGCGTCCGCAGAAGCCGAACGAGACGAGCCGCGTGTTCACGGAGGGCATCGCGATCCAGTTGGTCGTGGACCGTTCGGCGAGCATGCGGGCGGTGGACTTCCAGTTGGAGGGGCGTCCGGCGGACCGGCTCCAGGCGGTGAAGTCGGTGGTGCGGGAGTTCGTGCTCGGCGCCCGCTCGCTGCCCGGTCGTCCGGACGATCTCATCGGCGGGATCGTGTTCGCCCAGTACGCCGACAGCGCCTGCCCGCTCACGCTCGATCACGAACACCTCGTCGACGTCATCGACCGGACCGAGATCGCGCTGGATCGGTCCGAGGGCGGCACCGCGATCGGCGACGCCATCGCCCTCGGCGTCGAACGCCTGCACAGCCTCGACGAGCGCCCCGATCTGCGCACGGATCACGTCATCCGCAGCAAGGTCATGATCCTCCTCACCGACGGCGAGAACAACGCCGGCGACCTCGCGCCGGAGACCGCGGCCGACATGGCGGCGGCGCTCGGAATCAAGATCTACACCATCGGCGCCGGATCGCTCAATGCGACGGCCATGATTCCCGTCATGGATCCCTTCGGACGCGAAGTGCCGCAGCAGGTGCGGGTGAGCATCGACGAGGACACGCTGCGGTCGATCGCGGCCCGCACCGGCGGCGCGTACTTCCGGGCGACCGACACCGACTCGCTGCGCGACATCTACGCCCGCATCGACGCGCTGGAGAAGACCAAGGTCGAACAGCGCCGCTACCTCGAGTTCACCGAAGCCGCGCTCGATCGCGTGACGATCGGCGGCGTGACGCTGCCGGCCCTGCTGCCCGTCGTGTTCGTCCTCCTCGCCGCCGAGGTGCTCCTCGTCGCGACCCGATTCCAGACGGTGCCCTGACCTCCATGGACATCCGGTTCCTCCATCTCGAAGCGCTGCACTGGCTCTGGGCCGTCCTGGTGGTCGGCGCGGTGCTCGTGATCGGCGGGATGCGGCGACGGGCGCGGCTCGCGGGCTTCGCCGACGCCGCCCTGCTCCGCGTGCTCGTGCCGGACGCCTCCTCGGTGCGCCGCGCGATGCGGTCGGTCGTCCTCGTCGGCGCGATGCTCGCGCTCGTGGCGGCGATGATCGATCCGCGGTGGGGGTCCGAGGTGATCGACGTGCCGCAGCGCGGCGTCGATGTCATGGTCATTCTCGACGTGTCGCGTTCCATGCTGGCCGAGGACGCATCGCCGAACCGGCTCGCCCGCTCGAAGCAGTTCATCATGGACATGGTCGACCGCATGGCCGGAGATCGCGTCGGCCTCATCACGTCGGCCGGGCGCGCCGCCCTGCGGTGTCCGCTGACCATCGACTACGGCGCGTTCCGGCTCTCGCTCGACGAAGCCGTGCCGGAACAGGCCGGCCGCGGCGGCTCGCTGCTCGGCGATGCGATCCGCCTGGCCGGACGCAGTTTCGGCGAGACGGGTCGCGACCAGAAGGTCATCGTGTTGTTCTCCGACGGCGAGGATCACGGCAGTTACCCGCGCGAGGCGGCGGCCAAGCTCTTCGAGGATGACGGCGTGCGGCTGTACACCGTCGGCATCGGCGACTCCGGGCAGGGCAGTCCCATTCCCGTCACCGAGAACGGACGCCGCCGATTCCTGACGTACGACGACGAGGAAGTCGTCAGCCGCATGGACCCGCGCACGCTCACGGAGATGGCGTTGGCCGCCGGCGGCGCCTTCGTTCCGGCGGGCACGAGCCAGGTCGACTTCGGCGACGTGTACGATGACCTCATCGTCCCGCTGGCGACGACGGAACGCGACATGACCCGCGTGCGACGATACACGGTGCGCTACCAATGGTTCGCCGGCCTGGCGCTGCTATTGTTGCTCATCGAGTCCTGCATCACGGATCGTCGCGCCAGGAACGACGGAGGAACGATCTGACATGACCCCGCTGCGCGCCACCCTGCTGCTCGTCCTCGTGATGCTCGGATCGACCCGGACCGTCGTCGCCGCCGATGACGCAAGAACGCTCCTGCGCGATGCCGAGGTCGCGATGGGCGAGGAACGCTACGTCGACGCTTGCGCCGCCTGGGACGCCGCGCGGGCCGCCCTTCCGCTCGACGCGGCCCTGCCCTACAACATGGCCGTCGCCCGGTTCCGACAGGGCCGGTTCGCCGACGCCGCCTCGCTCTTCGGCGAAGCCGCCGCCATGGCCCGCGATCCCGGCGCGAGCGCCGATGCATACTTCAACCGCGGGAACGCGGCGCTCCAGGACGGCCTCACGCGCCTTCCGCCCGGCGGTGCGCCGCCGACCAATCCGGCCGACCTCGATGCCGCCGCCGAACGGTTCGACGCCGCCAAGGCCGACTTCCGGCGCGTCCTCGCCGCGGATCCCACCGACGAAGACGCGCGTCACAACGCGGAGTTGGCGCACCGCAAGCGTCAACTGGTCGAGGAACTCCGCAAGGCGTTGCCGCAGCAACCACCCTCCGAGTCGCAACCGCCGTCGCAGGAACAGCCCCAGGAGCAGGACCAGAACCAGCCCCGCGACGCCGACCCGCAGGGCAGCGACCAGCGCCATGGTCCCGACACGCCGCCGCCGGGAGACGAATCGCCGCCCGATCAGCCGCAGGCCGGCGGTGAGTCGTCCGACCCGCCGCCCGACGGGGCGCCGTCGTCGCCTCCGAAGGACGATGCGGCGCCGGGCGACGACCCGTCGTCCGCGCCGCCGCAGGACGGCGCGCAGGAGGACGGCGCACAGGACGACAGTCAGCCGAAGAGTGAGCAGGCCGCCTTGCCGCAGGAGGGTCCGTCGAAGGACGAGCACGGCGGCGACGGAAAGCCGACGCCGCGGCGGATGTCGCGGGACGAGGCGGAACGTCTGCTCCAGGGCGTGCGTGACAAGGAGCGTCAGCGGCGTCAACTCCTGTCGACTCGCGAGAAGACGCCGCGCACGCCGGTGGACAAGGATTGGTAGGCATGACGCGACGCGCATGGATCGTCCTGGGTTCGGTGATCGCGCTGCTCGTCATCGGCGCGGCACCGGTGCGCGCGCTGGCGTCGGCGGAGGTCACGGTCGACATCACGTCGCGGACGACCGCGGTGGGATTCCCGATCCAGTTGAAGGTCCAGATCAAGGACGCGAAGACGCATTCGCCGCCGACGATGGAGGACGTCCCCGGCGTCGACA
>JAGQOI010000553.1 GCA_020427625.1 Phycisphaerales bacterium
CGGACGCGACGGCCATGAGGTCCTGCGGTGCGGTGACGAGCACCCGATTCGCCCGCGGGTCGGCGGTGACGGTGGGTTCCGACACGGCGAGCCCGGCCTGCATCGCGGCCCGCAGCGCCTGCGGCCACCGGGAGCGGTCGCGGAGCATCGGGCCGAGCGCCTGTGCGACGACCGACGCATCGCTGTGGGTCAGCGTGACCATGCGGAAGTCCATCTGCGGCGGCGTGAGCGCCTCGTCGTCCCACCGGCGCAGGAGTTCGACGGCCTGTTCGGTGTCCGACGCGGAGCCGATGACGACGATCGCGCCGCTCTGCGGCTCGAGCATGATCTCGAGCGTCGAGCGCCGGCCGTTGGGACGGGTGGACTCGATGACGCGCTTGACGGACGGCACCATCGCGGCCGCGCCGGCGTTCACGGGCGTGTAGGTCGCGTACGTCCGGTTCGCCGATTCGTCGGGCGCGTCGAGCTGGGTGATGAGCGCCTCGGCGAGCCCGACGGTGCGCTGCGGTCCCGAGACGATGAGGGTGTTCGTCCGGGCATCGGCTTCGACGCGGATGGGCGCGACGAGGTCGATCGGACCCCGACTGCGCCGGATGCGCTCGCGGACGATCATCGGGTCGGTCGCCTGCTGATCGGTGAGGAGTCTCTGGACGATCGGCGCGACGACGGCGGCGTCGGCGTGTTCGAGCGTGAACGTCTTCGCGCCGACCGCGTCCATGGACGGCCGGGCGTCGAGGGGTTCGATGAGCGTCTCGACCTCGTCGAGTTCGCCGGCGACGCCGACCATGATGATCGCGTTGGAGCCCGGCGAGGGGATGAGCTTCACGTTCATGGGCTCGCCGGTGACCGGCGACACCATGTTGGGGAGGGCCTGGACGAGGGACTGGCTCACGTCCGCGGGATCGGCGAAGTTGAGCGGCCGCACGCGGATGACGGGATCGCTGAGCGACGCCGACTGGTCGTCGAGTTGCGCGATCAGCGCGTCGACGACCGGCATGACCGTCTCGGGCGCGGAGATGATGAGCGTGTTCGTCTTCGTCTCGGCGGACACGTTGAGCAGCGACGCGATGTTCGCGCCGGCCTCGGGCACGTCCTCGGCGATGCGGGCGGTGAGGATCTCGCGGAGCATCGGCGCGAGCGACTCGGCCCGCGCGAAGCGCAGCTTGAAGAACTTGAGCGTCGTCGCCGGCGCCATCCGGCGCACGTCGAGATCCTCGAGGACCTGCTCGACCCGATCGAAGATCGCGGTCGGGCCCGACACGAGGAGCGTCTGGCTCACCGGCTCGGCGGTGATCGTGATCGCGATGCGACGGTCGTTGCCGGCCGGATTCAACGCGCCGGTCTGGGCGAGACGGTTGAGGGTCCCGGCGAGCCCGTCGACGTCGGCGTGCACGACGCGATACGTCCGGACCTCCGTCTCGTCCACGATCCGCTGCCGGTCGAGCTGCTCGACGAGCGTCTCGAACCCGACCATGCGCTGCACCGGCGCGTCCACGATGAGCGCGTTCGTCTGCACGTCGGCACGGACGACGATCTCGCGGGACTCGCGGAGGTGCGGCAGCGGCTGGCCGCGCCGGTCGACCGGCATCGGCGGCTCGGGGAACATCTCGTCGATCGTCTTCGCGAGTTCCTCGGCCCGCGCGACCTTGAGCGGGAAGATGCGGATCTCGCGGCCCTCGGCGCCGACGCGGGTCGTGTCGTTGAGCTCCTCGACGATCGCCTGGATCTCCGGCAGCACGTCGGGATGAGCCGCGACCATGAGCGTGTTCGTGTTCGGATCGGCCGCGATGCTCACCGGCTTGTCGCGCCGCTCCTCGGACGGTCGCTGTCCGTACTGGCGGGTCAGCGCCGTCGCGAGGTTGTTCGCATCGGCCGAGCGGAGCTGGAGGATCCGCAGCGGCGGCATCGCCTGCGGCTCGGGGACGTCGAAGCTGGAGATCAGCGAGCGGATGACGCTGTGCTGTTCCGGCTGGGCGCTCACGAGGACCGAGTTCGTGCGCGTGATCGCCTGGAAGACGGGCTTGGCGCCGCCCCGCATGCCGGCGAGCGCAAGATCGTTCGTCGCCATCGACTCGAGGAACGCGACGACCTCGGTCGCGTCCGCATCCTCCAGCGCGACGAGCCGCACGTCCGGCGGCGGGCCGACCGCGTTCTGGAGTTCGGTGAGGATCGCCGCGAAGCGGATCATCGCCTCGTCGTCGGCGACGACGAGCACCGTCGACCCGTCCGTATCGACCTCCACCGACACCGCGCCGGCGTCGAAGAGTTCCGCCGTCTGCTCGGCGTACAGACGCTGGGCGCGGGCCGCGAGGTCGCGGGCGTCGACGCCGTTCACCTCGAAGACCCGCAGCGAACGCTCGACCGGAACGTTGCCGATCTCCACGAGCATCTGCTCGACCTTCTCGAACGTCGCGGCGTCGCCGGCGACGATCAGCGTGCGACTCAGCGGCTCGGCCTGCACGGTCACGTCGACCGGCTTCCCGCCGTCGAGCGGCGGCGCGCTGAGCACGCCGCGACGGGCGAGGTCGGAGAGCGTCTGCGCGATCATCGTCGGGTCGCCGCGACGGATGCGGTACGTGCGGAGTTCCGCCTGCGGCGGGAGTTCGACGCGATCGAGCTGCTCGACCAGCGCCGTGAACTGGGCGCGACGTTCCGCCGGCGCCTCGACGATGAGCGTGTTCGTCGCCGGTTCCGCCGAGACCTGGACCTCCTTGGGCTGCTGGAGGTGCGGGAGCGGACGCCCGCGGGCGTCGAGCGGCATCGGCGGCTGCGGATAGAGGCGGTCCATCGCCTGCGCGAGGTCCTGCGCCCGGGCCCGCTTGAGCGGGAACAGCATCGTCTCACGCTCGGCCCGCGTGTCGCCGGCGCGGTTCACGCCCTCGACGAACGTGCGGACCTCCTCGAACACGTCCTCGTGCGCCGTGACGATGAGCGCGTTCGTGCCCGGATCGGCGTCGATGTCCACCGGCTTCTCGCGACGCTGGTCGTTCGGGCGGGCGTTGTAACGACGGCGGAGCAGGTCGGCGAGCTGGGTCGCGTCGGCCGCCCGGACCTGGATGAGCCGCAGCGGCGGCAGGTCGGTCGGCTCGATGACGTCGAGCAGCGCGATCGTGCGCTCGATCATCTGGTGCTGGGCCGGCTCGGCGACGACGTAGAGGCTGTTCGTGCGCTCGACGGCCTCGATGGTCGGCGCGGGCACGGTGCGGGCCGGGTCGACGAGCGCGGTCTTCGCGAGCAGCTCCCGCAGCGACCCGACGATGTCCGACGCCTTCGCGACGGAGAGCGGGATCATGCGTCCCTCGCGGGCGGGCGGCAGCAGTCGCCTCGCCTCGGCGAGCGCCGTCTCGTATTCCTGGACCGATCGCGTCTCGCCGGTCAGCATGAGGTTGCCGGTGAGGGCGTCGAACTCGACCTCGGGCGCGGTGATCTCGCCGGCGGGATAGCCGAGGGTGCGGCGGGCGAACACGTCCGACGCCTTCGTGAGCAGCAGGTCGACGTTCGTGACGCCGGCCAGCGTCACGACGCGGAACTGGAAGTCGTTCGGGCCGGACCGGTCGAGCGTCTTCACGATCGACAGGAGCGTCCCGAACTGTTCCGGCAGCGCCGTGACGAGCAGCAGGTCGAGCGCGTCGATCGGCTGGACCGTCGGCGCGACGTAGCGCGTGCCGTCCGTCGGCGCGAGCAGCGGCGCGGCAAGGGTCGTCAACGCGCTCGCGACCTCGCTCGGCGTCGCGTTCACCAGTTCGAGCTGACGCGTCTCCCGCTCGACGATGAGCCCGGACTCCACCGTCCGCAGCGTCGACGTGAACCGGTCCAGCGCCGGGCGCGGGCCGATGAGGGTGATCGTGCGCGACGCGTCGTCGAACTCGGAGACGAGCGCGAACTGCGGATCCCCCGCGTCGACCTGGCGGTCGTACAGACGACGCGCCCGCTCGAGCACGTCCGCCGGATCCCGGGCGTCGATCTGCACGAGACGAACCTCGCGGTCCACGGGGCGCGACGCGTCGAGCGACGGCAGCAGCGCCGAGACCGCCGCGACGTCCGCGGCCGGACCGGACACGACCAGCGAGCGCCCGTCCGGCGACGCGAGGAGTTTCAGGGTCTGGGCCTGGCGACGATTGAGCAGTCCCTTCACCGCGGCGATGACCGCATCGGGCGCGGCATGTTCGAGGGTGAACACGGTGATGCCGGTCGCCTCATCGCCGGTCGACGGGCCGCCGCCGTCGATCTCGCGGATGAGGGCCGCGCCTTCGGTGATCTGCGTCTCGGTGCCGACGATGGTGATCTTGCCGACCTCGTCGAGGGCGACGACGGTGGGCCGCTCGGCTTCAGGGACGCGGGCGAAGAGCTGGTCGAGTCGTTGCACGGCCTGGCTGGGCACGAGGGTGAGCAGGGTCAGCGTGCGCATGGTGCGCTGCCCGATGCCCGACCCGTCGGGCACGTCGAGGATGCCGATGACCTCCTTGAGCTTGTCGATGCGGCTCTGGACGCCCTTGGCGACGATGGAGTTCGTCCGGTCGTCGACGGTGATGTTGAGACCGGGCATGGTCTCCTCGTCGATCTTGACCTGCTTGCCCTTCGCGTCGACGACGTACTTCTCGACCTTCTCGGCGAGCAGGGCCTTGAGCGGCTCCATGATCACGGACGCCTTGACGTACCGGATCTTCACGATCTCGATGATGCCTTCCGGATCTTCGCGATCGAGTTGTTCGAGGATCTTCACGAGCCGGCGCACCTGGGCCGCGGTCTCGGTGATGACGATCGCGTTCTGCTGCGAGAGCGCCTGGACGGACCCGTACGACGCGACCATCTCCGCGAGCTTCTCCTGGAGCGTGACCGCCGACGCGACGTTGAGCGGCAGGACGAAGGTGACGATCTCCTCGTCCGGCACGTCGTCGGGGAACGTGCCGACGTAGACGCCGACCGCCTCGCGATTCATGTTCTCCATCTTCTGGAGATAGAGCATGTCCCGGCTCGGACGCAGCATGATCCCGCGCGACTGGAGCAGGATGTTGAGGACCCGCAGCGCCTCCGGCACCGTGTACGACTCGGGCGAGAGATAATCGATCTTCCCGTCCGGAACGTCCGCCTCCTTGACGATGGGCAGACCCGTCTCGCGGGAGAACCAGTCGAGCACCTGGTCGATCGTCGCGTTCTTGAAGTTGAAGCGGAGCGACCGCTCGACGGCGCCGGGCGCGGCTTCCGTCGCGCCGTCCGGAACCGCCTGCCCCGGCAGCGCCACGGCGCGACCGCCGGCCGCGCCGAGAGCGATCGAGAGCACCGCGCCGGCGATCATCCGGGGCACGCGCGTTCGCGACGGTATCCGCATCCTGCGACCCTCCACAAGTGACTGTCGTGTGCTGACGGCTCCGCCGTCGGGTGTCATCGCTGTCATCAGTCTACTTTCGCAGGGGGATTCTGTCGTCCAGGCTCGCGCCGACGAGCACGAGGAACCGCTCGTCGTCCGATGTGAACTCGGCCCGATCGCCGTCCGTCCCGGCCAGAACGACCTCGCCGATCCGGTCGCCGACCCGCAGCACGCGGCTGTCGCCGGACTTCCGGTGATTCACGAACACCTCGCACCCGGCCGGTGACTCCACGACGCCCGAGATGAGCCACTGACCGTACGGAAACCGCGGTGCCGGCGTCGGAGCGGCCGGTTCCGACGGCGCCGACACCACCACCGGCGGCGGCGCGGGAGGCGGCGCCAGACGGAACGGATTGGCCCGCGCGAGCGTCGCATACGGGCCGAATCGCGAGAGATCGACCGGCCCCTCGGTCGCCGCCGCCGGCGCCTCGCCGGGCAGATACAGCGTCCGCAGACGCACCGTCACCTGCACGGACGCACCGTTGTCCTTCGGCTCCAGACGAACCTGGTCGATCTGCTTGAGCCACGGCTCGGCGTCGATCCGGTACGCGAGCGCGAGCGCCTGCTCGAGCGTCCCGGTGCCGGACGCGCGGCCTTCGAGTTCGACGAAATCGATCTCATCGCGGGCGGCCCGCTCGGCGCCGCGCGAGCGAAACTGTGAGCGCGCCGGCGTGCCCCGACCCGCCGAGCGACTCGTCGTGACGATCACGCCCTGCAGCCCGATTTCCTCGCTGATCCGGTTGAGGCGGGTGCGCAGATGATGATCGACGGTCTCCTGGTCCGCGCCGAGCGTCCGGTCCACGATCCGCTGGAGATCCTCGCGGACGTCGAGCAGTCGCGCGAGGTCCTGTTGCGCGGCCTTGATGCCCTGCTCGTAGCCGGCGATCTTCGCGAGACGTTCATCGCGCGGCCCGGCGTAGACGCGCTGCCAGCCGAAGTACCCGATCGCGACCACGATCGCCGCGCCGACCAGACCCGCGAGCAGTCGTTGGGTCGGAGGCGTCATGATCCGGCCTCCGTCGGGTCGGCCTTCGGTTCGGCGCCGTCGCGTCCGACGACGGTGGTCGTCTCGGGCGGCGCCTGGTCCTCCGTCGTGAGGATGAGCTTGAAGGCGAACGGCAGCCGCCGCCCGGCGCTGCCGTCCGGCCCGGTGGTCTGCGCGATGTAGCGTCGTCCGTTCACGAGCACGTCGCGGAATCGGTCGGCCATCGCGCGATCGTTCGCCTCGCCGTCGAGCACGATGCTCATCGCGTACGGGACGGTCCACTCGCCCTCGGTCGCGCCCCGCGGCTTCGAGTACTGGACGCCGCCGAAGTCGAGCGTGCCCGTCCAGCGATCGAGGACGATCCGATCCTCGTCGGGCTCGAGTTCGGCGAGTCGACGGAGGTGGGCGAGCCAGTCCGGTCGAACGGTCTGCCAGAGTTCGAGATGGCGGAGCTTGAGCACGTCGCGCTTGTATCGGATGCGGTCGGGAATGCCCGCGTTGTACCGGGTGCGGGCGGCGTCGACGGCGGCGTCGAGGCGGGCGAGACGGATCTGCGCGAGCATGAACCCGCCGGCGAGGAGGACGATGAGCAGACCGACGACGCCCAGCACGAGCTGGCGCCGGCGAGCCGCGAGATCCGGCGCCTTCGTCGGATTCGCGAAGTCGATCGTCGGACGTCCGGTCGCGTCGGCGAGCAGCAGGCCGGCGAGCGGCCAGACGCCGTCCATGTCGCGACCGCCGGCGTCGATGAGGTCGTGATGCGTGATCGCCTCGACCGGCAGTTCGAGCACGTCGTGCAGCGGCTCGAGCGCCGCCTCCACGACCGCGAGATCGCCCATCACCGAGACGCGATGCACCGGATCCTCGCTGCCCATCCGGAAACTCATCCACGTCCGACGCGCCTCCGTCACCACCGCCGCGGCGATCTCCGACGGATCCGAGGTGCACGGCAACTCGCCCGCGCGGGCGAAGTGCACGAGACCGTCGATGATCACGACGAACTCGATCCGTTCGCCCGCGATGTCGACGAGCATCTGGTTGGGACTCGATGCATCCGGCACCGGCGAGACGAGAGCCGCGGCACCGAGCGCGCGAGGACTGATCCGCGCGACGGACAGGCCCGCCTCCCGCGCGATCGCCCGGATGCGATCGAGGATCTCCGACGGAATGGCGCCGGCGAGCACCGTCGTCTTCGTGTCGTCCGACGACAGCGGGATGAAGTCGATCACCGCGCCGTCGGGATTGAACGCGAGCTCGCGCTGCATCGCCAGACGCGTCATCTCCGGAAGCTCCTGCGCCTCCGTCGTCGGCAGCGTCAGACGCTTGATGATGAGATCCTCGCGGGAGATCGCGATCGTCGCCCGCCCGCGCCCGATGTCGGCATCGTCGAGACACGCCCGCAGCCAGCGCCCGGCGGCCTCGATGTCGTCGCGATCCAGCGTGCCCGGAATGGCCGTCGACACGATCTCGCGGACGACCTGGCGATGCCCGCGCTGATGGTCGACGCGAACCGCGCGGAGCCCGCGCCGGCCGAAATCGATCGCGATCGCGTGTCGTGCTGCCATGGGCGCTCATCACCCCGTCGTGAAGGAAGGACCATCCGGACGGCGGGCCCGATGTGCCACCACGTCCGGATCACCGGACCCCTGCATCCTACCCGGCCGGAACCGAGGCCGACGCACCGACCGGCCGACGCCAGCGACCGAGACGCGACCGACCGACGCCCGCGCCGGACGCCGGCGGCGGCGCCGCCTCGCCCGAGGGCGGACCGAGCAGATCCGGCCGACGAGACATCGGCGGGTCGGCCGGCGACGACTCCGGATCATCACCGAACCCACTCGTTTCATTGATGACATCGTCGAGGGACGCAGGAAAAGTTGCGTTTTCCGCATCATCGCCCGCACGCGACGACGCCGACCCGCCCGCCGCGACGTCGGTCTCCGGCACGAAGGTGTCGTCCTCGAAGCGCGATCCCGCGGCGACCGCGACCATCGCCGCCGTCTGAAGCAGGGAAATGTCGCGAAGATAGGCAACCCGGGCCCGCGGCGCACAGAGATCGACGACGACCTCGTAGATCACGGGATGGTCGAGCGGTCCCTCCGGATCGTCCGCCGCGACCGTGCCGACCGCGAGACGCACGCCGTACGTCCACGAACGCACCGTCATCATCGCACCGAGATCGTCGTACTGCTCGGGCGTGAGCACCTCCGCGATCGCCGGCCACGCGATCGTCGCACGCTCGTCGGGATCCACCCGGTCGCGGAGGCGCACGATCGACGCGGCCTGATCGGCGGTGACCGTCGGCAGCCCGAGCAGCGCCTCGTAGGGCGCCGTGTTGATGTCCAGGCGCCCGAAGTGAAACTCGCCCTCCTCCGTCGTCAGCGTGTCCACCGCGTCCGGCCAGTCCGCCGGATCGACGTTGAAGAACCGCATGACCTGGAAGATCTTCGCGTCGGAGTCGAACGTCGTGCCGTTCTGCATGATCTGCTTCACGCCCGCCGCGACGCCCGCGTCCCACCGCTCCTCGATCCGGCCCGCGAGTTCGTCCGACCACGGCACGTTGAGGTTGATCCGCAGACGCCCGGACCGCTGGAGCGCGGGCTCGAAGGACCAGACCGTGAGGAGATCCGCCAGTCCGCGAGGCGTCCCGCCGCTGAGCCGATCCTTGATGCGCTCGCCGATGTCGCGCTCGACGCCGAGGGCATCGTCCATCACCGTGAGTTCCTCGATCGGCCCGTACACCATCGTCGGCGTGATCCCCGGGACGTCGAGCAGTTGGGCGACGGACGTGTACAGCCCGCCGGGCATCGCCGCCCGATGGTCGACGATCGCCTGCGCGATCGCGTCCTCGACGAATCCCGTCGCGATCAGACGCTCGGCGGTGATCGAGTTGAGATCGAGTTTCGACGCCTCCGACACGATCGACTCGCCCGTCATCGACACCGGCAGCAGACGCACGACGCCCAGGCGCGAGCCGTTCTCGTCGAGCACGTACGAGTCCTCCAGGCGCGGCAGGTCGCCGTCGAGGATCCCCTCGCGCTGCCGGTCGAGTTCCGCGATGACCACCCGCAGACCCGACCGCAGCAACGCCCGCGACTGCACGGCGTCGAGCGACGAGCTCACGCCCGCGACCTCGGCCTGCGCGAGAAACAGGAAACTCGTCGCGACGAACAGCGCAATCCCCACGATGACGAGCACCGTCACGAGCACGAACGAACGACGCGGGCGACGACGACTCATGTCACATCCCCCTCCGGCCGCGACACCTCGATCGATTCCTCCGACCCGTCGTCGACGGCGGCGTCCGGCACCGGAATGATGCGGATCCGATCCGGAAACGGCAGGTCCTCGTCGCCGGCGCCGAGCGCGACCCGGTCGTCGGCGAACGGGTCATCGCCGAACCGGTCATCGCCGAACCGGTCATCGGCGAACTGGTCATCGGCGAACTGGTCATCGGCGAACTGGTCGCCGAACCGCGCCTCCTCCGCCGCCCGCGCCTCGTCCTCGGGCCAGGGCCCGAACCACACCGCGACCTCCACCGCGACCGGCAGCCGGTCGGCGGCAAGACTGTCGTACCGATCGAGCCAGTCCGTGCCGTCGTAGTACCGGAACCGCACGTGCGAGATCGATCCGCCGAGCCCGGACATGGACCCGCGCGCCCGGAGACGGTCGGACACGACCGAACGCCGCACCTCGATGGTGCGGGAGCGCTCGTCGAAACGATACTCGGACTGCTGGAGATCGCCGAACGGAACGGGATCGTCGACGCCACGCTCGGCATGCTCGACGGACACCGCCCGGCTGAGGATCGTCAGCGTCTCGTTCGTGCCCTCGATGCCCGCGCCGGCATGATCGTCGCCGACGATGCAGCCGAGGAGATCGGCCTCGATGCGGTCGATCATGGTCGTCGCGGCCCGCTCCATCGCGACGTGACGCCGCACCTGGTCGCGGGTGCTGAGCAACTCGAAGAGGAACGCGAACATGATGCCCGACAGCACGAGCAGCAGGCCGATCGCGACGATGACCTCGATCAACGTGAATCCGGTTCGTCGGCGGCTCATCGCGGCGCCTCCGGATCGGGTTCGGGCTCCGTCGGCAGGCCTTCGAGCAGTGCATCCTGCTCGTACGCCTCAGGATCGTCCTCGCGCAACGCGATGAGTTCGCGCAACGTGTACGACGCGCCGGTCGACGCGTCGGGGTCCGACACGTCGGTGTCCTCCGAGACCGTGAGGATCACCACCGACAGCCCGGGATGCTCGCTGCGCTCGGTCCGCACGTCGAACCGCCACCGCACCGACTGGGGATCGCGGTCGGTCGTGACCATCGCGCCGACGTCGATCGAGCCCACCGCGGCCGCGCCGAAGCCGTCCTGATCGCGAAGGTCGGCGAGACCGATGATGCCGAGTTCGAGTTCCGCCATGCGCGAACGGGCGAGGTCGCACGCGAGCAGCCGCCGGTGGGATGCGTCGAGCGAGGTGAGGACCGAGCGCGCCGTCGAGAGCGTGAACGCGGCGGCGGCGATGAACAACGCGATCGACAACACGACCTCGAACAGGACCGCGCCGCGCCGACCACCACTCCCCCGCGCGATGCCGCTCACCGGTTCCCTCCCGCCGGGCGGCGACCCGAACCCGTCGCCGGATCTGTGCCGCGCCCGTCGCCCGCGCCGTTCCCCTCGTCCGCGGGCGGCACATCGGCATCGGCCGGATCCGGTTCGTCCATCTCGTCGTCGGTCACCTCGTCATCGGGCTCGTCGTCGGGCCCGGCGCTCGGGGCGCCGGGCACGAGTCGGGTGAGGACGGGCAGGCCGGTCCAGGCGTTGACGACGAGTTCGATCGCCCGTTCATCGTCGTCGACGAACCAGACCGGACGCGTAATGAGCGTGGATCCGTTCGAGAGATAGACGGCGATGCGGATGCTCGGGCGTTCGCCGTCGATCATCGCCTCGATCTCGAGGATGCGGAATCCGCCCTCGTCCTGGACGGCGACGCCCTCGACGGTGTCCGGCGCCCGATCCGTCAGGCGCAGCCCGGGCGGCAGGACCCGCTCGGCCCACGGTTCGGGGATCGCGGCGACGGGCACGTCGGTCGCGTCGGGATCATCAGGATCGCCGAGGAACCAGTCGGCGACGCGATCGTCGGCGAGCCCGGACACGCTGTCGGCGGTGCGCGGCGGGGCGCCGTCGGTGTGGAACGGTCGGGCGACGATGCGTTCGCGCGGCCCGTCGTAGACGACTTCGACGGCGACGCCGGTCGTCTGGGCGTGCGCGCGGGCCATGATGAGTTGTTCGGCGACGAGGTCGGCGGTCGCCTCGAACTGTCGTTCGTCGAGTTCGCGGATCATCGCGGGCATGATGATCGCGCCGAGGGCGAGCAGCAGGGCGACGGCGATGAGGATCTCGATGAGCGTGAGGGCTCGGCGCGCGACACGCGTCCCGGCGGGACCGGGACGCGTGAGAGGAGATCGGGTGGAATCAGGTCGAGATCCGGGCGCGTGACCGTTGCGAGGGTCGAGGGTCGACGCTGGCTCGCTCGGGCGCTGCGGCACCGGGACCTCCGCTCCGGATCAGCCGCCGGTGTCGGCGGGCGTGAAGGTGCTGTCCTGGTCGATCTCACCGTCGGCGTTCTTGAGGCGGTCGTGGTTCGTGATGTCGTCGGCGGTACCTTCCTCGCCGTCGGGCCCGAGGGAGATGAGGTCGTAGTATGCCTCGCCGCGGAGTTCGCCGGGGAACCGGTAGATGAGTTCGTTCCCCCACTTGTCGGCGTCGACCTTCTCTTCGAGGTACGGGCCGTGCCACCGGGTCATGAGTTCCTCGTCCTCGATGGCTTCCTTGTCCCAGAGGACGGCGAGTCCTTCCTCTTCGGTCGGCCAGCGTTTGAGGTCGAGCTTGAAGCGGGTGAGGGCGGCATCGATCTGGTCGAACTGGACCGATTGGATGTCCTTGTCGGCGCGTTCGGACACGTTGAGGTATCCCACGAGCACGACGCCGCCGAGGGCGAGCAGGATCATGATGACGATGAGCAGTTCGATCAGCGTGAAGGCGCGACGAACCGGGCGATGGCGATGGGTGAACACTTGGCGTTTCCTCGACAAGGACGATGCGATCAAGGGGGGAACGACGCTCGGGGCCCGATCGCTCGTGGACATCGATGAAGGGGTCCGGAAGTCGAGCCACCCGAATTCCGACCACCCGCTTCTTTATTCTATGCCGCCCGAGGCGACGGTTGCAGGCGCCGTCACAGACTGGAACCCATCTTCATCATCGGCACGACGAGGGCAATGAAGATAAAGGTGATGATTCCGCCCAGCCCGAGCAGCAGCAGCGGCTCCAGGAGACGGACGAGGATCGTCAGCATCCGGTCGATCCGGCCCTCGATCGTGTCGGCGATCGTCGTGAGCACCGCGGGCAGGTTGTTCGCCGACTCGCCGACGGCGATCATCTCCAGGACGTCGTCGGACAGCATCCCGGATGACCCGAGCGGCCCGGCCAGCGTCTCGCCCGCCCGAACCGCCTCCGTCGCCTCGTCGATCGCCTCGGCCAGCACGATGTGCCCGGCGGCATCGCGGGCGATCTGCATCGACGTGAGCAGCGGGATCCCGTTCTCCAGCAGCGTGCCGAGGATCCGGGTGAATCGCGCCACCGCGAGGTTCCGCACGAGGGGCCCGAGCTTCGGGATCTTCAACTGGTACTCGGCGAACAGCCGCCGAACCCGCGGGCGACGCCGCAGCCACAGCACGCCGGCGACCACGACGGCGAGCCCGACGCCGAGCAGCAGCGCGTGACCGGTGAGGGCGTCGGAGATGCCCATGACGATGCGGGTCGGCAGCGGCACCTCGATCTTGGCGTAGAAGTCCTTGAACTTCGGCACGAAGAACACGAGCGCGCCGACCACCACGAGCGTGCTCACGACGAGCAGCGCCAGCGGGTAGATCGAACTGCCGACCACCTTCGACCGCATCTCCGCCTGGTGATCGAGGAACGTCGCCATCCTCGCCAGGACCTGTTCGAGAAACCCGCCCCGCTCCCCGGCGCGAATCATCGCGAGCTGGATCGCGGGAAACACGTCGGGGTGGGCCGCCATCGCGTCGCCCAGACGCGTGCCGTCGGCGACCGCATCCGCGATCTTCATCCACACGGCCGCGAACGGCGGATTCGACTTGCCCCGGCCGAGCAGACGCAGCGCCCGCAGCAGCGGGACGCCGGCGCGAAGGAGATCGGCGAGCTGCCGGTAGGCCGTCGCCTGCACCCGGATCGAGACGCCCCGCCGCAGCGATCGAACCTCGCGCACCGCCGTCACCTGCAGCGGCGCCAGCCGTCGCGCGTGGAGTTCGGCGAGAACCGCCTGCTCACTCGCGCCGGCGAGGCGCCCGCTCACGCGCGTGCCGCTCGGATCCCGTGCGATGTAGGCAAACGTCCCCATGCTCGCCGCCATTGTAGTCGTCGCGGCCGGGATCGCGGATGATGGCGGGCATGAAGTGGATCCTCGGCTGCTACGGCCTGCTCGGCCTCGTGACCTTCCTCACCTTCGGCTGGGACAAGTGGCGCGCCACACGCCACGGACGACGGGTCCGCGAACGCACGCTCCACCTCATGGAGGCCGCGGGCGGCATCGTCGGCGCGCTCGTCGCCATGACCGCC
>JAGQOI010000554.1 GCA_020427625.1 Phycisphaerales bacterium
CATGCATCGGATTGTTGCACGCCGGTCGGCCCGCCGCGACCCGCCGTGGGGCGACACGCAGACCGCCCCGGTCCCCCCCGGAGGGCGGAACGGAGCGGCCGCGTCGTCGCGCCGGTGGACCGGGCGTCAGCCCGCCAGGGCGACCGTTCGGCGGATGCGGGACGAGGCGACCGGGACGGACGCGGGCGCCGCGGGGCGCGAGTCCGGCTCGTCGATCGAGGCGGTCTCGGCGTCGAGGTCCAGGTCGAAGTCGTCGGAGAAATCGATGAGAACGACCGGTCCGCTGAACTGGGCGGCATCGCAGTGCGGGCATCGACCGGATTCGAGCACGGCGACCCGCACATGGGCGAGCGACGTGCCGCACGATTCGCACTCCAGGGCCGGCAGGCGTCGGATGGATCGCTCGATGAGCATGAATCCGACGGCGATGATGCCGATGACGGGCATGAACGTCGCGGCCCGGATCGCCTCGGCGGTTTCGGGGAATCGGTCGAGGAGGAACCGGTTGAGGTCATCCTCGAAGGCGATCTGGGGGGTGAGGAACGCGAGCACGGCGAGGAAGATCCCGACCAGTCCGAGGAGACTGGTGCGCGAATACCGGTTGGCGATGCGTCGGAAGTCGTCGCGTTGCATGGGTTGCCTCCTTTCCGCGGGTCTGGGTGGGGTCCGAATGAGCCCTGACGGTGTGTTCCGAAGACTCTGTCGGAATTAACGCATCGAGTTGCCGGTTTTGGATGTCGATTCGCCGGGTTGGCGAGACAGGTCAGTCGGCGCGCGACAGGACGGACGCCTCGGGGCGTCCGTCCTGGAGATCGACTTGGGCGATCGGCTCGGGTGTTGGTCGGGTCGACCGGATCAGGCGGGGGTCGGCTCGGGCGCGACGCTTCGGACGTGGAGTTCGACGAGTTGGTGGTCGTCGACCGGTCCGGGCGCCTGGGTCATGAGATCCTGTCCGGTCTGGGTCTTCGGGAAGGCGATGACGTCCCGGATGTTGTCGGTGCCGACGAGGTGCATGACGAGTCGGTCGAGGCCGAAGGCGATGCCGCCGTGGGGCGGTGCGCCGTACTTCAGCGCGTTGAGCAGGAACCCGAACTTGGTCTCGGCGTCTTCGGGGGTGAGTCCGAGGAGTCCGAAGACCTTGCCCTGGGTGTCCTGGTCGTGGATGCGGATGGACCCGCCGGCGATCTCCGAGCCGTTGCACACGAGGTCGTATCCGGCCGAGATGCAGGCGCCGGGATCGGATTCGAGGCGATGGGCTTCATCGGGCATCGGCGCCGTGAAGGGGTGATGCAGCGCGACCCAGCGCCCGCTCTCCTCGTCGAACTCGAACATCGGGAAGTCGACGACCCACACGAACTTCCACGCGGTCCGATCGATGAGGTCGAGATCGCGGCCGACGCGATTGCGCAGTTCGCCCATCGCCTTGGTCGCGACCGCCCAGGTGTCGGCGGTGAACAGCACGACGTCGCCGGCCTTGAGGCCGAGTCGATCGCGGAGCGCGTCGCCGATGGGGTCGAGGAACTTGGCGATGCCGGTCTCGAAGCCGGACTCGGTGACCTTCACCGTCGGCACGCCGCCGGCGCCGAAGATCTTCACGAACTCGCTGTAGCCGTCGGTGATCTTGCGGGTGAGGGATTCGGCGCCGCCGGGCACGCGGATGGCCTTCACGACGCCCCGCGTCTTGGCGAGCGCTTCGCTGAACACGCGGAAGTCGCAGGTGCGGGCGAGGTCGGAGATGTCGTGGATCTCCAGCCCGAAGCGGAGGTCGGGCCGATCGATGCCGTAGGTCTCCATCGCGTGATGGTACGACATGACCGGGATCTGCCCGATGTCGTAGTCGAGCACGCCCTTCCAGAGGCGGCGGGCGAAGCCGCCCATGATCTCGAGGATGTCGTCGCGGTCGACGAAGCTCAGTTCGAGGTCGATCTGGGTGAACTCGGCCTGTCGGTCGGCCCGCGGATCCTCGTCCCGGAAGCAGCGGACGATCTGGAGATAGCGGTCGCAGCCGGCGATCATGAGGATCTGCTTGAAGATCTGCGGGCTCTGCGGGAGCGCGTACCACTGGCCCGGAAACATGCGCGACGGCACGATGAAGTCCCGCGCGCCTTCCGGCGTCGTCTTGATGAGGAACGGCGTCTCGATCTCGGTGAACCCGTGCTCGCCGAAGTAGTCGCGCGCGATCTTCGACACCTGGTAGCGCGTGCGCAGGATCTGCTGCATCCGCGTGCGACGAAGATCGATGTAGCGATACTGGAGACGCTTCTCCTCGGCGATCTTCGACGCCTCGTGCTCGTCCGGAAGAATCGGGGGCGTCGCCGTCTTGTTCAGCACCTCCAGGTCCACGCCCATGACCTCGATCGCGCCCGTCGCGAGATTCACGTTGGGCTTGCCGTCACGCATGCGAACGCTGCCGCGCACCGCGACGACGTCCTCGCGCCGCAACGCGCGGGCGGCGGTGACGATCCCCTCGTCCGCGTCCTCGAGGTCGAACACGATCTGCGTCAGACCCGTCCGGTCGCGGAGATCGACGAACATCAGGCCCTTGCCCTGGTCGCGGTAGGTGTTGACCCAGCCCGCCAGGGTCACGGTCTGACCGGCATGTTCGGCCCGCAGCTCGCCGCACATGTGGGTGCGCTTCAGTCTCATCGAATCCTCGCCTGTTCAAGGGTCCCGGTCCGGGCCGGGGGAAAGGTGACATCGTAGCGACGTTGCCGCGTCAATCCACCGCCGCCGACGCGCCGACGCCGCCCGTCGACCGTCGGATCGACGCGAACCCGTCGCGAACCACCCCCAGCGACGGCTTGCCGAACAGGCCGTAGCCCGTGTCCGACACCCCGCCGCGATGATACGGGTCCCAGAGATACACGCACACCCCGCCCGCGCCCGACCCCGAAGACCCCAGGCTCGCACCCCACGACGCGAAGAACGATTCGTAACACCGCGCCGCCATGACGTGGTCCGCACGGGTGCCCGCCGGCGCAACATAGTTCCACGGGTGCGCGGCCGCCCAGGGCAGCGACGGATATCCCAGCTCCGACAGGAACACCGGACGTCCGAACCGTGCCGCCGCCGCCAGCAGACGCTCCCGCTCGACGTCCCAGGACGCAGTGAGGTCGCCCACCGACGGCGTCGCGCCGTCCGCCGCGAGTTCGAAGTACGCGCTCACCGACAACAGGTCGACGAGCGGCCAGAAGGTGATCGCCTCGTAGCGGTCCCAGTTCGCGGCGTAGCTCAGGCGTCCCGCGTACCGGGTGCGGATGCGCGTCACGAGATCGACCCATCGGTCGACCTGGAGTTCGGTCGAGTTCAGCTCGCTGCCGACGAAGAACAGGTCGACGCCGGCCTCGATCGCGAGGTCGAGCAGCGCCTGGAGTTCGCGCTCGTAGGCGGTCCACCAGGCGTCCCAGTCGGTCGGCGCGAGGACGCCGCGCCAGTCGTCGGGCCCGGGATGTTCGAGCAGGACGATGGGCATGAGGGCGGTGCGCAGGCCGCGGGCGTGGGCGCGGGCGAGGATGGTGCGGAGTTGGCGGTCCGTCGGACAGCGGTCGGCCGGGCGGCGGAGGGTGGTCGCATGCACGTCGGGCTGAAAGAGCGGCGTCGAGACGAGCAGCGTGTCGGCGCCGGTTTCGGCGATGCGGTCGACGGCGGCGAGATAGCGATCGAGTTCCTCGATGTGGTGACAGTTCAGGGCGATGGCGAGGATGGGCAGCGCCGGCGGGTCGACGGGCGGCGCGTCGGACCCGCCCGGCCGCGCCGGCAGCGGCGCCGCCTGCGGGTTGCGGTGTTGCAGGGTTCGGGCGAGGAGTGCGACGGCGGCGATGGTCGCGATGAGCGTCCACACGGACCAGGCGGTCGAGTGCGGGCGGCGATGGCTGATCGCGGTCATGATGGTATGGTATCGCGGCGGCGGCGGCGAACCGTAGGTACATCCTGAGCGCGCCGCCGGCGACGCAGGAGTGAGTGTTCGTGAGTGGCAACACCGCTCCGCGACCGCAGGGATAGCCGGCGCCGCCGGGCG
>JAGQOI010000555.1 GCA_020427625.1 Phycisphaerales bacterium
CCCTGCTGGCCAACTGGGGCGCGTGCCCCGGCTGTGCGGCGGATCTCGACGGCGACGGTGAGGTCGGCGCGCCCGACCTCGCGATCCTCCTCGCGAACTGGGGATGAGCGACGTGACGTTCCCGATGTCCTGAGGCACACGACCCGGCCCCGGCTTCGCGCCGGGGCCGGGTCGATTCTTCCATCGGTGCGGGCGCGGCGGTGCGGGCGCGGTCAGACCGCCTCGTCGTCGGCCTGTCCCTTCAGCGCCGCGAGCGACTTGCGCTTGCGGGCGGAGAAGATGAGCCGGATGGGCACCTCGCTGAACGGCAGCGCCTCGCGGAGACGGTTCATGAGATACCGCTCGTAGCGACCGCGGAAGAGTTCCGGGTCGTTCACGACGAGCGAGATCGTCGGCGGGTTCGTCGCGATCTGGGCGGCATAGTAGAGCCGCGCCTGCGTGCCGAGGCGCGAGGACGGCCCGCGTTCGGTGAGGATGTCCTCGACGAGCGCGTTGAGTTTGCCCGTCGTCTCGCGGTGCGAGGACTGCTCGAACAGGTTGAACGCCATCGCGACCGCGTCCCGCACGCCCTCGCCGGTCGACGCGGTCATGCAGACGATGGGCGCGAAGTCAAGGCCCCGGAGTTGCTCGGTGAGGTACTCGATGAAGTCGTCCGGCTCGATCCCCCGCTCGGTCGTCAAGTCCCACTTGTTGATCACGATGACCGTCGGCTTGCATTGCCGCGTGAGTTCCTGGACGAGCTTGTGGTCGACGCTGGAGATCTCGACGGTCGCATCGACCATGAGCAGCACGACATCCGCGCGCCGGATCGCGCCGAGCATGCGGTGATAGGCGTAGTACTCGATCTGGTCGGCGAACGACGAGCGCCGACGCAGACCGGCCGTGTCGATCGCCAGCATCGAACGACCGTCGATCTCGAACCGCACGTCGACGGCGTCACGCGTCGTGCCGGCGATCTCCGACACGATCACGCGGGGCTCACCGGCCAGCGCATTGATCAGCGTCGACTTGCCCGCGTTCCGCTTGCCCACGATCGCGATCTTCATCTCGACGTCGCCGGTGTCCGGATCGTCGGCGTCGACGGCCGTCGTCTCGGGTGTCTGCTCGTACAACGCATCGAGCAGCTTGCGCCAATGTGCGCCGGCCGTCGCCGAGACGCAGAGCGGCTCACCGAACCCCAGAGCGGCCGCCTCCAGACCGTGCGCGACCCAGTTGTCGCCGTCGACCTTGTTCGCGACCGGCAGGACGCGGGCGTCGGCGCCGTGCTCGCGGAGCAGACGGGCGATCTTCTCGTCGAGACTCGTCAGGCCGGACTGGGCGTCGATGACGAACAGGATGAGGTCCGCGGCATCGCGCGCCGCCCGGATCTGGAACTCGATGTCCGGCGTGAGCCGCGCAAGATCGTCGCCGACGTCGTTGTACCGGGCGCCGTCGGCGGTGTAGACGCCGTATCCGCCGGTATCGGTGATCTCGACGAGCTTCGAAGGCGTCCCTCGGGGTGTCGACATCGGCGGGTCGAGCTCGATGATGGTCGACACGCGATCCCGCGTCACGCCGGGCGTGGGGTCGACGATCGACACCCGCCGCTTCGCGAGACGGTTCAGGATGCTGGACTTGCCGACATTCGGTCGACC
>JAGQOI010000556.1 GCA_020427625.1 Phycisphaerales bacterium
GCCGGCTCAGCGAGGATGCCGAGTTGTCGCGCGCGCCACACCCGATGCCGGCTCGCGCGACATCGCCCATGTACCCGGCATCATGCATCCCCGACGACATCGATATCGCCCCCACCCGAACCGATCTCCCCCGCGCCCCCATACGCGCCCGCGCGATCTCACCCGCAGCCCGCATCACCGAACGGCCCCGCGCGACATCCACCCAGGGTCCGCACGCACCAACTCCCCGCCCGCCATCGCCCGCGGCCCGTCCACCCGTCTACTCGTAGCGTCGGAGCACCGCGATCACGACGCCCTGGATGCGACAGTCGTTGACGATGATCGGCTTGAACTCCGGGTTCGCCGGCTGAAGCCGGATGCGTCCGTCCGGCTCGCGGAAGAACGTCTTCAAGGTCGTCTCGCCGTTCGGCAGCAACGCCACGACCCGCTCGCCCGCCCGCGCCGTGTCACGACGCTCGACGATCACGTAGTCGCCGTCGAGGATGCCCTCGTCACGCATCGACTCGCCGTCGACGACCAGAGCGAACGTGCCCGCACGCTGCTTGCCGATGCGAGGCCCGAACACGGCCTCCAGATCCAGCTCGTCGGACTGCTCGAACTTCTCGATCGGATACCCGGCGGCGATCTTGCCCACCAGCGCGAACCGAATCGGATTCGACTCGTCCGGCAGAATCGCGTCAGGCGAGATGGACAAAGAGCGTGCCTTGTTCGGCTCGCGAAGCAACGCGCCCTTGTTGATGAGCGCCTCGACGTGCTCGAACACGGTCACCTTGCTGACGCCCAGCTCGTCCGCGAGCTCCTGCATCGTCGGGGAATAGCCGTGCGCGACCCGGTGATCCCGGATGAGCTGAAGAATGCGAAGCTGCTTCGGCGTGAGATTCATGATCGTCCTCCTGCGAGTGGGAGTGTAGCGCCATCCGAGTCGACGCGACGAGCACCCCGGCCGGAGCGTCCGACGCCCGTCCCGAATGCGCATCGCCCGGCCGCGTGACCGGTCCGGAGACCAACTGGGGCACCGGGTTCAGCACCGGCTTCATGACCGGCTTCATGACCGGCTTCATGACCGGCTTCATGACCGGTTTCATGACTGGCTTCACGACCGGCGTCGCGGCACCTGCTCGCGCCATCGCCACCGGACTCAATACGACCCGATCGATGCCGACGCACCGATCGAGCCAACTCGGCGTGCCCGACATCGACATAGAGGTCGGGCCGGTGCCGATGAACCACCGGAGCAGCCGCGCACACCAGATCGACCACGGCGATGATGCCGCTCGCGACCCCGACGCACGACCCCCGCCCGTCACCGACGCGCCCGGACCGTCCGCCGGATCCAGGCTGTCCGCGATCGCCGCGATGGGCTCGCCCGAACGAGACGCGGCGTCGCCGCCCCGCCCCGCCGAACCGCCCGCCGACCCGCCCGTCGAATCACCCGACGACCGGCCACACGACCAGCCGCCCGATCCGCCGAACCGGCCGCCACCCCCGGCGCCCGAACCGCCGCGGCCGTCCGCATCCGATTCGCCCGACGATACCACCGATGACTCCAGCGCCACCAAACGACGCCCGTACGCCATGTACTGCGTCACATACCCGCCGCCAGGACCCGTCTGAACAAGAGGATTGGTCATGACCATACGCTCCTTTGTGACCTCCAAGGTCCCCGACACTACATCTTGGGGATGGCCGGGCAACACTCACTAGGTCGGACGGACCGGGCCGCGGGCTGAAGAAAGCAACGCGGTGCTGTTCGGAAAACGTTACCCGAACAAGGGCCGGATGTCAAGACGGAATTCGGGAGATTTCCGGTCCGGTGCGGCCCACCCGAGCCCGGGGGACCGTCAGGCCCGATCGGCGCCCGATCCGGGCCCGATCGACGATGCGCGCCGCCGCCGGCGCCGCCGGTCCCGGCCGTCCCGGCCCGGCTCCACCCTCCGACTCGAGCGGCGGTTCTCGGACCTCCGCTCCGAGCCCGCGATCGTTATCGGGCCCGCTCGGCCGCGCGCCGGCGCCGGCGCGACGTCGGCAGCCCGCGGCTCACGGGAATGGCGATACCCTGCCACCCATGGAGACGTCCCGACCCCATCCGGCCGCCGACCGTTCGACGCATCCCGCCCGCGATCCCGCGCCCGACCTCGACTCGCCCCCGGAGCCGCTCGCCGCGGATCTCGCGTCGCGCTGGCTGCTCGACCCGGCCATCACGTTCCTGAACCACGGATCGTTCGGCGCGGTCCCACGCGACGTGTTCGACGCCCACACCGCGCTCCGCCTGGAGATCGAGCGACATCCCGTCGAGTGCATCGACCGGCAGCGACACGAACGCCTCCTCGCGGCCCGCAGCGCCGTCGGCGCCTTCATCGGCGCCCGACCCGAGGACCTCGGCTTCGTGACCAACGCGACCGGCGGCGTGAACGCCGTCCTGCGCTCCCTCGCGCTCGCGCCCGGCGACGAACTCCTCACCACGACCCACGTCTACAACGCCGTGCGACAGACCATGCGTCACATCGCCGACGTCCACGGCGCGGGCTACCGCGAAGTCCACGTGCCGCTGCCCGTGCGCAGCGCGGACGAGATCGTCGACGCGATCATGAACGCCGTCACCGAGCGCACGCGTCTGCTCGTCGTCGACCAGGTCACGTCCGCGACGGCGCTCGTCCTTCCCGTCGAGCGAATCGTCCGGGCCTGCGCCGAACGTGAGGTCGACGTGCTCGTCGACGGCGCCCACGGACCCGGCATGGTCGAGGTCGACCTCCGTCGCCTCGGATGCGCGTACTACACCGCCAACCTGCACAAGTGGGTGTGCGCGCCGAAGGGCGCCGCCATCCTCTGGGTCCGACCGGATCGGCAGGCCGCCGTCCATCCGAACACGATCAGTCACTTCTACGAGACCGGGTTTGCCGCCGAATTCGAGTGGCAGGGCACGCGCGACCTCGCGACGTGGCTCACGGTGCCGGCGGCGATCGACTTCATGGGCGCGCTCGGCTGGGATCGCGTCCGCGCGCACAATCACGCGATGGTGACGTGGGCGCAGCGGATGATCTGCGCGCGGTGGGGGACCGAGCCGGCGTCGCCGCCCGACGGGTCGCTCCTCGGATCCATGGTGACGCTCGCGGCGCCGAAGGGACTCGAACGCTTCGCGACGTCGCCCGAGGTCCTGCGGGCGCTGTACCACCGGCATCACGTCGAGGCGCCGGTCGTCGACTGGGACGGACGGCGATGGCTTCGCGTCAGCGCGCAGGTGTACAACACGCCGGGCCAGTACGAACACTTCGCCGATGCGGTGCTCGACCTCGCGCGGCACGGATGACCCGTGCCTGCACGACCGCCGCCCGAGGGGGTGAGCCGCGGGCGGCGGAACGTGACAGGGGGGTCTTGCGCGGACGGTCGTCGACCGACTACCAGGCGGGGGCGCAACTCAGGCGCTGACGCAGGTTGTCGACCGATCGTCCGCAGGCGCCGTAGCGCATCGCGGCGGTGAGGGCGGCGCGGCTGCCGGCGAAGTCGCGGGCCATGTACTTCAGCGCCGCGATCATGAACCACTGGTCCGGATCACCGCAGGCCCGCTGCGTGTAGTCGCGGACGGCCCGGGCGATCGCGTCGTGCACGCCGGGGATGTTCGGCGCGAAGAGCAGTTCGCCGGCGGAGCAGGAGAACGCCTCGTGCATGTCCCGCACCGCGTTGTCGAATCGTCCGTAGCGCGCCTTCGCGAGGGCGCCGCCGGCGATGTCCAGCGACGTGCTGCCGTAGCCGTCGTTCGCATCGCGCCGGAACTGGACGATCGCGTCGTGCGTGCAGCCGTGGGCGAGCAGGTGCCAGGCCTCGAGACTCGGCGCCGGCGCGTGATGGGGCGCGGGGGCGGGATACGGCGCGGGCTGCCAGCCATGGAACGTCACGCCGTACGACCCCTGACCCCACGGCGGCGTCGCGCAGGTCGGACGGAGGTGACCGGCCTGCGAGGCGCTCGCGACGAAGAGCGAGCCGCACGCGACAAGGCCGATCAACGAGGTGGTGAAGAGGGAACGATCGCGCTTCCGTGAGCTGAACATGACGGGTCTCCGTGGTCGGAAAACAAGGTGGATTGTCGAGGTCCCGTTTCGATGCCGGCGACCGTGCGGGCGTCGAGACCATCGAGAAGGACCGCGCGACGCCGGCCCGCATTCCGTCACGGATGTGTTTTTCCCGGGGCATGACGGAAGCGGCCGCGTCGGATGGACGCGGCCGCGGGTGGATCACCGGTCGTGCCCGGAGGGTCGTGCCGGGAGGGGTCGTGCCGCATCAGTCGTCGATGAGGTCGGGGAACGGCGGCGCGTCTTCGTTGGCGATGTTCGCCGCGCGGGCGATCTCCGCGAGCCGGCGCTGATCCTCGAGATGCGGCAGGTACGTGTCGCGATACCACGCGTTCCATGCATCGGGGTCGTAGGCGAGGTGCTCGGTCGGTTCGCCGAGCAGGCGATCGGTCATGCCGACGAGGATGTGATGCACCTCGGTGCGGTACACGATGACGACGTAGTCCTGCACGCGCATCAGCACGCCGTCGTGCACGTACCCGATGACCGGCTGGAACGCGCCGGAGTTGTCGCCCTGCACCGGGATGAGCTGCTGCACGTAGGCCTGGCGACGCTCGAACGCGATCCACGCGAGGTCGCCGCGCGCGCCGCGATCGTTCGCCGGCGGATTGCCCGCGACCTGTGCCGCGATGAGGTTCGGAATGAGCTCGACGGCGTTCAGCACGCCCGCCATCGCCGCGGCCCGGTTCACGACCTGGTCGTCATGATGCTCCAGCAGCGCGGCGACCGCGCGCAGGACCGCCGGCGAGGGCGGCGTCGGCAGAGCCTTCGTCGCCTGTTCCCGATAGGTCGCGTCCTCGTGCGCGATCGCGATCCACATGAGCGCCGTCTGACCCATCGGCCCCTGGCCGGCGAAATGGTCGAGCAGCGCCTGGCGCACGTCGGCGCCGGCGTCGGAGAGGATCGTGATCATCGGGTGGAACGCGGCCGGATCGGTGAAGGTCCGCAGCGCCCGCAGTCCCTCGTCACGCCGCGCCAACTCGCGGGCCGACGTGCCACGGGTCGCGAAGTGCGTTCGCTTCAGCGTGCGCAACTCCGCCTCGTAGCGCTGGGACTCGGCGCGATACTCGAGTTCGGCCGGTTCCGGCGCGGCGACGGTGTCGTCGACGATCTGGATGCTGTTGCCCTGACGGTTGTGTAGCACCTCGCCGAGGCGCCCGCCGCCGGACTGGGCGAGCGCCGACGGCGCCAGGCCGGCCGCGACGACCCCCGTGACGAGGCAGACGAGGGGGAGGCGGCGCGATGGGGTTCGATGCATGGCAGGTCTCCGATCCGGGATCCGGTTCGGGCGTTGGGCGCACTCGATATGATACGGGACCGTCGGCCGCCGGGCTGCGACGGGTGAGGGGATTTCGCGACATGTCACACGATCCCGCCGTACCGGCCGCGTCGCCCGACGCGCCGTCGCCGTCGCCCGTCGTCCGGCTCGTGGACGGACGCGTCGCCGATGATCTCGGCTGTCGCACCTGCGGTTACAACCTGCGCGGGCTCGTCCCGGCCGCGGCCTGCCCGGAATGCGCCACGCCCGTCGAGTGGTCGACGCGCGGCGACCTGCTGCGGTTCTCGGACCCCGCCTGGCTTCGCACGATGGCCAACGGCGTGAACTGGCTCATCGTCGCGGCGATCGCCTCGTTCATCGGCGGCGTGATCTCGGGCGGCGTCGCCATCCTCGGGCAGGGCATCATGGTCGTCGTCTCCGTGGTGATCGGCACCGTGTTCCTGCTCGCCGTCTGGCTCCTCACCGCACCGGAGCCGGCGCGGGTCGCGGAGGAGCCGCCGCTGTCCGCCCGGCGCCTCGCGAGGATCTGCCAGATCATCGCACTCCTCGACATCGCCGTGGTCGTCACGCCGACGACCGTCCTCGCCTTCGCCGGCCAGGTCGTCGAGACCGCACTCCTCGCCGTCGGCGCCGTCGGGCACGTCGCGCTGCTCGTCCATGCGCGTCGGCTCTGTCGCCGGATGCCCGACGACCGACTCGCCCGGCGCGCCGGACTGCTCATCAGGTTGAACATCATTCTGGCCGGGCTCATCCTGATCCTCGCGATCATCGGCCTGATCAGCGGAACCAACGTCTGGGGCGTGCTCTTTGGGGCGCCGCCGGGCACGCCCGGAACGCCGCCGGGCGCGCCTCCGGCAGCGCCGCTCGCCGTGCCGCTCGCCGTGCTGGGCACGCTGGGCTGCGGCGTCATCGTCGTCGGGCTGTTCGCTCTCGTCGTCTCCGGCAGCTTCGTCATCCAGATGCGCTCACGCCTCACCCGCATCGCCGCCGACGCCTCGCGCATGGCGGATGCCGCCGCGCCGGCGTGACGTCTACGACGATTCGGCGTCGTCGCTCGTCGCCCGATCGTCCGGGCCGATGGTTCGCGACAGGCGTTTGGCGAGGGCGAGCGTCACGAACGCGAGCGCGGTGACCGTGAACGCGAGCACGTAGGCGCCTGCGCCCGTCGCGAGACCGATGCCGGCGACGACCCACAGTCCCGCGGCCGTCGTGAGTCCGCGCACCTCGCGCCCCGACTGCATGATCGCGCCCGCGCCGAGAAACCCCACGCCGCCCACGATCGCGGCCATGATGCGCATCGGATCGCTCCCGGTCGTTCCGGACGCCTGCAGCGCTTCGAACCACTCGATGCCGACGAGCGTGAACGTCGCCGCGCCGAGACAGACGAGGATGTGCGTGCGGAAGCCCGCATCGTGCCCGCGCTGCTCGCGGTCCCACCCGATGAGCGCGCCGAAGATGACGGCGAGCAACAGCCGCAGCACCGAGGCGCCGGCGGACACGTGAAGTTCGATGCCGTCGAACATGGCCGGGTCTCCACGAAGGCGCGTCGAACCCGCGGCGCGGGCGGATCGGCGCTCAATCCGTCGCGAGCGTGATGTACGAGCCGGGAGCGCCGAGCTGCGCCAGCGCCCGCTCCGCCGCGATCCGCGTCGAGAACGCGCCGACGTGCACGAGATACCGCGTGCCCGAACTCATCCGCTTCGTCACGATCCGCGGCGTGCCGAAGCCGTACGACGACGCCCGCCGCGCGACGTCGGCCGCGGCCTGGTTCGCGTTGCGCCGGGCCGAGAACGCGCCCACCTGGAGCGTGAACCGCGCGCCGTCGACGATCGGCAGCGGGTCGACGCCGTCCGCGAGACGACGCCACATCGACGCCTTGTCGACGTCGCCCGCCCGGTCGTATGCCGCCGCCGCGGCGAGCGCCGCCTGGCGCCGGTTCTCACCCTCCAGCAGGTCCGCGGCCTGTCGGAACGAGTCGGCCGCGAGGGTCTCGTGACCCGCATCGAGATCGACGACGCCGAGCATGGCCCGCGCGCGTCCGGAGGTGTCGTGGTTCACGCTCCGCACGCCGAGCAGCAGGTTCGTCCGCGCCGCCGCGAGGCGCCCGAGTCGGTACGCGCTGATCCCGGCGACGTAGCCGGCGTCGTACCGGATCTGCGGGTCCGTCGACGACGTGAGACGCGAGGCGGTGTCGTACGCCTCCTGGTATCGACCGGACTGGTAGCTCTTGAGCGCCGTATCGAGCCCCCGCGAGCCGCCGTCGGACGCGCAGCCGCCGAGACCCAGGAGGGCGACGGTGAGCAGGGCGGCGACGAGGGATCGGACGGTCATGTCGGCTCCGGGTGCGTGTCGGCGATTGGCGGATCGGACCTGCCGTCGTATCGTACCGATCAGCGCCGGCCCTCGAAAACTTTGCCGCGCGGGAGTGAGAGGACCGATGCGAATCGCCCGGGACATCGTGCGCACCCTGCTCCGGGCCCCCGGTCGCGTCGCGGTCGTCGACGATCAGCGGGCCTGGAAGTCGTGGCGGATCTACCTCGCGGCCCTGCACGTCGCGCGGGAGATCGCCCGCACCACCGATCGGCCCCGCGTCGGCATCATGCTGCCGACGGCCGGCGTCTATCCCGTCGCGCTGCTCGCGACGTGGATGCTCGGACGGACCGCGGTGCCGCTCAACTACCTGCTCAAGGCCGACGACATCGCCTTCATCGTCGAGGACGCCGAACTCGACACCGTCGTCACCGTCGAGCCCATGCTCGAGATGGTCGGCGGACTGCCGGACGGCGTGAAGGCGATCCGGATGGACACCATGTCCTTCCGCGGCCTGCCGCCGCTGCGTCGCTGCGCGCGACGGCCCGACGATCACATCGCCGTCGTGCTGTACACCTCGGGCACCTCGGGCCGGCCGAAGGGCGTCATGCTGAGCATCGGCAACCTCGTCGCGAACGTCGGACAGTGCGTCGAGCGGGCGGGGTTCGCGCGCGGCGAGGTGCTGCTCGGCGTGCTGCCGCAGTTCCACACGTTCGGACTCACCGTGCTCACGCTCCTGCCGCTGACCGTCGGGTGTCTCGTCGTGTACACCGCGCGGTTCCGACCCGCGAAGATCCTCGACCTCATGCGCCGGTACCGCCCGACCGCCTTCATCGCGATCCCGTCGATGTACAACGCGCTGCTCAACGCCCGCAGCGCGACCGCCGAGGACCTCGCCAGCCTGCGCTGCGTCGTCTCCGGCGGCGAGCCGCTGCCCGCGGCCGTGTTCGACGGGTTCCTCGAGCGCTTCGGCGTCCGCATCTGCGAGGGGTACGGGCTCACCGAGACGAGCCCGGTGACGAACTGGTGCCTGCCCGACGAACATCGGCGGCGTTCGGTCGGACGCGCCGTGTGCGACTGCGAACAGCGCATCGTTGCGCCGGACGGCACGGTGCTCGGGCCCGACGCGGAGGGCGAGATCCGGATCAAGGGTCCGAACGTCATGCAGGGGTATTTCAAGCGCCCGGAGGAGACGGCCGCGGCATTCGACGGGGAGGGCTACTTCCGAACCGGCGACATGGGTCGGTTCGATGCGGACGGGTTCCTGTACATCACGGGTCGGATCAAGGAGATGCTCATCATCGGGGGCGAGAACGTCTTCCCGCGGGAGATCGAGGAGGTCCTGAACCGGCATCCGGACGTGCACGACTCGGCGGTGATCGGGGTGCCCGACGAGTCGCGAGGCGAGGTCGCGATGGCATTCGTCGAGCTGGCGGAGGGCGCGACCTTCGACGAGACGGCGCTGCGGAGTCACTGTCGGTCCGAGCTGCCTCAGTTCAAGGTCCCCCGGGAGATCCGGGTGGTGGAGGCGCTGCCCCGGAACGCGACGGGCAAGATCGTCCGTCGGGCGCTGACGGCGGAGACCGGCTCGGCGGCGTCGCAACCCTGACCGCGACGACTCGGACAGGCCGGGGTCGGACGGTCGGCGTGAGGGTCTGGGTCGGGTGGGGGGGCGTCCCGTCGGCCCGGCGGGGTCGGGTCGTGAAACCGGAGTTTCACGGTCGCGGCAAGGGTGGTTCGGGCGGAGGGGCGTCGGCCGTTCGCGCGGGCGGCCTGAAGGTCCGATAGCCCCGGACAATTCGCGTGAAAATCGACCTGCCTGTCTTGGAACCTCAGGTCTTTCGTGTATGCTGGATCTCGTGGGGTTCCAGGCGACTGGTACGCCGGGGCATTGTGGCACCGGCGTCGCCACGTCCCAATTTCCAAAGGAGATTGATAGATGGTTCGACCTTGTATCTGTACCAAGAGCGGTGCGACCTGGCTGAAGGTTGCGTCGCTGAGCCTCGCCTTCGGGCTGGCCGGCACCGCCTTCGGCGGTGGCAACCCGGCCTGCGGTCCCGACGCGGGCCCGTGTGACATCGCGAACGGCACGCCCGGCTGCGACGACGTCGACTGCTGCAACATTGTTTGCGCTGTCGACCCGTTCTGCTGCGACACCGAGTGGGACGGCATCTGCGCCGGCGAAGCCGCCGACCTGTGCGGTCCGTGCAACCCGAACGCGGGTCCGTGCGACGCCCCCAACGGCACGCCCGGCTGCGATGATCCCTTCTGCTGCGAGACGGTCTGCGCGATCGACTCGTTCTGCTGCGACGTCGAGTGGGACCAGGCCTGCGCCGACGAGGCTGCCGAGTTCTGTGGCGCCGGCTCGAACGACGACTGCGCCGGTCGCATCGACATCGGCCTGGGCGATCTGAACTACGACACGACGGGCGCGAACACCGATGGTCTTCCGCACGCCGGTTGCCAGTTCGACGGCCAGACCTACCACGACATCTGGTTCAACTTCACGGCGCCGGCTGACGGCCTGCTCACCGTGTCGACCTGCAACCAGGCGTCCTACGACACCGACCTCGTGGTCTACGAAGGCTGCGACACCGCGGATTGCCCCCCCGGTGATGATGCGCTTCTCGCCTGCAACGACGACGGCACCGGCTGCGCCGGCTTCTCGTCCGAGGTCGAAGTGCTCGTCACCGCCGGCAACTGCTACAAGATTCGCGTCGGTGGCTGGAACGACGGCGACCAGGGTGCCGGCACCCTGACCCTGTCGCTCGGCGATCCCCCGTCTTCGTGTCTGGATTGCACGGACACCGAGGGCGAGGCCTGTGGCGACGACACCAACGGCGGCTGCAACAGCACCCCGGTGGCGTTCGGCGCGATCGAGTGCGGCGAGACCATCTGTGGCAACGCGTGGGCCGACGGCGGCACGCGTGACACCGACTGGTTCCTCATCGACATCGCTGACGATGACACCGGCGTCACCGCGACGCTGACGTCCGAGTTCAACGGCGTCGTCTTCGTCGTCGGTGGCATCGCGAACTGCGCCCCGGTGGTCCTCGGTCAGACCGGTTCCTCCGAGCAGTGCGTTGTCATCGCTCCGGCGACGGCCTGCCTGGCCGCCGGCCAGTACGTCATCTTCGTCGCTCCGGCCGAGTTCGAAGGCCTGCCCTGCGGCGGCGAGCTGAACGACTACGAGGTCACCGTCGAGTGTGTCGCCGGTTGCGATCAGTTCCCGGCCTGCAACCCCGACGCCGGCCCGTGCGACGTCCCGAACGGCACGCCCGGCTGCGATGACGAAGAATGCTGCGCGACCGTGTGCAGCGTTGATCCCTTCTGCTGTGATACCGAGTGGGATCAGCTCTGCGCTGATCAGGCCGCCCAGCTCTGTGGCGAGCCCTGCGACCTGGTCTGCGATCCCGGTTCGTCCATCGAGGACGAGACCTGCGGCGACGACACCAACGGCGGTTGCAACGGCACCCCGGTTGCGTTCGGCGCCATCGACTGTGGCGAAACCGTCTGTGGTACGGGCTGGGCCGAAGGCGGCACCCGTGACACCGACTGGTACCTCTTCGAGACCACTGCTGACTGCACCAACGTCACCGCTTCGCTCACCTCCGAGTTCAGCGGCGTCGTGTTCATCGTCGGTGGTATCGATGTCTGCGCTCCGGTCGTCCTCGGCAACACTGGTTCGTCCAGCTTCTGCAACCCGATCGCCCCGGCGACGGCGCAGGTTGGCCCCGGCCAGTGGGTCGTGTTCGTTGCTCCGTCCGTGTTCGAAGGCATCCCCTGCGACGTGAACGGCAACGACTACGAGGTCACCCTCACGTGCGAAGAGTGCGTGCTCTGCGACCTCGTCTGTGATCCCGGTTCGTCCGACGAGGGCGAGACCTGTGGCGACGACACCAACGGCGGCTGCAACAGCACCCCGGTGGCGTTCGGCGCCGTCGAGTGTGGCGAGACCATCTGTGGTACGGGCTGGGCCGATGCCGGCACCCGTGACACCGACTGGTTCCTCTTCACGGTCGACGAAGATGCGACGGTCACCGCTGATCTCGTCTCCGAGTTCAACGGCGTCGTCTTCATCGTCGATGGTATCGACGCGTGTGCTCCGGTCGTCATCGGTACCACCGGTTCGGCCAACGAGTGCGCCGCCATCGCGCCGGCTTCGGCCGCCGTGCTTGCGGGCGTCAACTACGTCCTCTTCGTCGCCCCGGCCGTCTTCGAAGGCGTCCCCTGCGGCGGTCAGAACGACTATGAAGTCACCCTGACCTGCGGCATGGCTCCCGAAGCCCCCGAGAACGACGACTGCGTGGATCGCATCGAGATCCTTGATGGTGCCACGGACTACAGCACGATCGGCGCGACCACCGATGGTCTCCCGCACGCTTCGTGCCAGTTCGACGGCCAGACCTACAACGACATCTGGTACAACTACACCGCGACCGTTGACGGCACGCTCACCGTGAGCACCTGCAACAACGCGGCGTACGACACCGATCTCGCGGTCTACGCCGGCTGTGACACCGCCGACTGCCCGCCCGGCGATGATGCCCTCATCGCCTGCAACGACGACTTCACCGGCTGCGCCGGCTTCACCTCCGAGGTGACGATCAATGTCGTCTGTGGCAACTGCTACAAGATCCGCGTCGGTGGCTGGAATGCCGGCGACTCGGGTGCGGGTACCGTGACGCTCACCCCGGTCGGCGAGCCCTGCGGCGGCTGCCCGTGCGTCTGGGACCTCGATGGCAACTGCCAGGTCGGCCCGGCTGACCTTGCGATCCTGCTCGCGAACTGGAACGCGCCGTACGGCCCCGCCGACCTCGCCGCCCTGCTCGCCGAGTGGAACTGCTCCGGCTGATCCTGATCAGTCAGCGGCTCCAAGTCGCTTGTGAATCCACACAGACCCCCGGCCTTTCGAGGCCGGGGGTTCTTGTTTTTGCCCCGCCGCATCGCGACGCACACGCCCCCGCCGCCCGCCCGCACGGCACCTCCCGATCGACCTATCATGACCACCATGGCACCCACCACGACCGACCCGAACCGCATCCGCATCGGCTACAGCCCCGACCCCGATGACGCCTTCATGTGGTGGCCGCTCCTCGCCGTCGACGACGCCCCGCCCGCCGTCGACACCGCGCCCTTCCGCTTCGTCGCCGTCACCCAGGACATCGAGACCCTCAACGAGCGTTCCGTGCGAGGCGACCTCGAGATCACCGCGATGAGCTGCGCCCAGTACCCGCACGTCGCGTCGCGCTACGCCATCACCGCCTGCGGCGCGTCCATGGGCGATGCCTACGGCCCGAAGCTCGTCGCCCGCACGCCGATCTCCGCCGATGCCCTCGCCGCCGGAACGCCGACCATCGCGATCCCCGGCCAACGGACCTCCGCCTTCGCCGCGCTCCGACTCCGCCTCGGTCCGACCCGGGCCCGCTTCGTCGCCCTCGCCTTCGACCGCGTCATGGAGGCCGTCGTCGGCGGCGAGGTCGACGCCGGCGTCATCATCCACGAGGGCCAGTTGACTTTCCGCGACGCCGGACTCCACCTCGTCGAGGACCTCGGCGCCTGGTGGACCGCCCGCAGCGGCGGCCCGCTGCCCCTCGGGATCAACACGATCCGACGGGACCTCGACGACCGGCACGGTCCGGGAACCATCGAACGCCTCACCGCCATGCTGCGGCGGTCCGTCGAGCACGCCCTCGCCCATCGCGAGGAGGGCCTCCGGCACGCTCTCGTGCACGCTCGCGGCCTCTCGCGCGACCTCGCGGACGAGTTCGTCGGGCTCTACGTGAACGCCTGGACACTCGACTTCGGCCCCAGGGGTCGAGCCGCGGTCGAAGCCTTCCTCAACGCCGCCGCCGACGCCGGGATCCTCCCGGATCCCGGTCCGCTGTCGTTCATCGAGCCGGCCGCGGCAGGCGGCGGGTGACGGCGACTGATTTCGCCCGGGTTCCCGATATTTCCCTCTTGGTGACGGGTGTGAAGATGGTGTACAGTACGATCGGCCGCCGCGACCGCGACGGGCTGACGAGGGGCTGTCGACGTTCGGGTCTCGTCAGGCGTCCGGCATCGACCGGCGTGCGACCACCACGGCGTGGGGAGTGCGATGAGTTTGGCGGTTCAAGATCAGACACTGCGTGGGTACGCCGCACCGCGGGTTCGCCAGTTCAGCGTCTTCCTCGACAACAAGGTCGGCAAGCTGCTCGAGTTGCTCGGCGTGTTCGACGAGGCCGAGAACTGTCACGTGTGCGCCTTCAGCGTGCACGAGTCGTCCGACTACGCGGTGGTGCGGGTCGTCCCGAACAATGCCGACGCGGCCAGGATCCTCCTGCGCGAGAACGGCATCCCCTTCGCGGAGTACGACCTGCTCATCGTCGAACTCTCGTCCGATCACTCGCTCACGAGCATGTGCCTCTACCTGCTCGGCGCCGAGCTCTCCATCCGCTTCGCCTATCCGCTCATGCTCGGGCGCGACGAGGCGCCGACCATCGCGCTCGCGGTGGACGACCAGGAACTCGCCGGACAGATCCTGCGCAAGAAGAACTTCCGACTGCTCGGCGAGGGCGACCTGCCCTGACCGACGGACGCGGCCGCCCGCGGCCTCGTGCGGCCTCGTGTGATCAGCCCGCCGCGACCGTCGCGCGTCGATGACGATGGGCGCGAGGGATGTCCTCGCGTCCGGATCCGGATGATCCCGCCAAAACGCAGGAACGCCGGTCCTTCGACCGGCGTTCCCGTGGATACTCGCGTGTGGGGACGCGGGTCACGCGGCCTTGCGCGTGGAGCGGGTGCGACCCGGGAACGTGTAGTTCGAGGTCTTGCGGCCACGGACGGTCGTCTTCTTGGCGGAGACGCCCTTCTTCACCGTGTTCTTCTTGCCGGTCGTCTTCGTCGTGCTGCTGAACTGCTTGGCGAAGAACTTGCGGCAGGAGGCCATGAAGGCCTTCTGGCTGCCGCAGCAGTTGTTGAGCTGCATCGGGGTGCAGCAGCCGCTGGCGATGCACCAGTCGACGAAGCACTGCCACATGTTCGTCTGGCAGTCGTTGCAGACGCTGGCCTTGCACTTGGTGACCGGGCAGTTCGCCCAGTAGACCCACTGGCCGTTGAACTTCTGACGGTTCACGCAGCCGGCCTTGTAGAGCGAGTTGCAGACGCTCGTGCAGGTCTTGTTGCAGCGCTTGGCGATCTTGTTGATCGCGGTCATGCAGGGGGTGCCCTTCTTCATCGCCGACTTGAACGAAGTGGCGTAGGGGCTGGTGGTGTTCTTGGTCATGACGAGAGGTCTCCTGAAGGTTCTGAC
>JAGQOI010000056.1 GCA_020427625.1 Phycisphaerales bacterium
CGCGCACGTTCTCGGTGCCGCGCAGACGCTCGACCAGACAACGCACGAGTTCGGCGCCCGTCGCGTCGCCTCGACTGTGCGCGACGCGATTGCGGGTGTGTCCGCCCTCGCGGGTGAGGTGGATCGCGCCGGCGTCGTCGCGATCGAAGACCATCCCCCATTCGACGAGCTCGCGGATGGCGTCCGGGCCCTCCTCGGCACAGACCCGCACCGCGTCCGGCTCGCAGAGCCCGGCGCCCGCGGCGAGGGTGTCGCCGACGTGATCGGCCGGCGTGTCATCGTCACCGAGCGCGGCGGCGATCCCGCCCTGCGCCCAGGCCGTGCTCGACAACTCGAGACTGTCCTTGGCAAGCAGGATGACGTCCCCGTGCGCCGCCGCCGCGATCGCGGCGCTCGCGCCCGCGACCCCGCCGCCGATCACCAGCGTGTCGGTGAAGACGTGCGGCAGCAGCAGCGACCGGAACGGGATGAGATAGCGTCGCTGATCGAACTGCGGATCCATGAGCAGACGCCTCGTGAATGCCGGCGATCCGGTACGGCTAGCGATGGTCCCCGCCGCCGGAACCGGACGTGTGCGGCGACGTGCCCGGCGCGGTCCCCTTCGACGAGCCGTCGCTCGTGCGGTGCGAGGACGGATCGTACGCGGACAGGTCCGGCGCGGCATCGGGATCGAGGACGAAGTCGGCGACCCACAACTGGCTCGTGTGGCTGTCGCCGCGCTGGCTCGTCCAGACCATCGTCCTGCCGTCGGAGGACAGCGCCGGCAGGACGTCGGCGCCGGAGGCGTTCGTCACGCGCCGGAGTCCCGCGCCGTACTTGATGGATCCGCTGGAGCCGGGCAGGTTGCCGGGATCGGCGTCGATGAGGAAGACTTCGTAGTTCGAGTGTCCGACCTCGCTCGTGCCGTAGACGAGGTGACGGCCGCTCGGCAGCCAGAACGGGCACCAGTTCACGTTCTCGTTGTCGGTGAGCTGGTATTCGCGCTCGATGCCGACGATCGCGCCGGTCTCGTCGAACCGGAGGTCGGCGACGAAGAGCTGGAGCAGGTGGTTGCCGCGCCGGTCGGAGCGGTAGCAGATCCGCTTCCCGTCGGGCGAGAAGAACGGTCCGCCGTCGTAGCCCTCGTTGGGCACGATGGTGCGCGAGATGCCGGTGGTGAGATCGCGGACGAGGATGTCGCCGCCGCCGCGCTCGAGCGAACAGTACAGCAGGTGTCGTCCGTCCCGACTGAGCGAGCACTCGGCGAGATAGGCGTCGGCCTTGACGAGCGTCTCGAGCGACGCCTCGGTGCCGTCGGCGGCGTCGAGGTGCACCTGCACGATGCGCATCTCCGGCGGGAACATCCACCGGTAGCGGCCGGTCGACCGCTGGTAGCCGGGCGGCGCGGACTCGGTCGGGGGACCGACCGTGGTGCCGAAGATCACGATGTTCGGATCGGTCGGATGGAACCACCCGCAGGTGTTCGCCGAGCCCTCCGGACTGATCCGCCGGATGTTGTCGAGGGCGCTCACGCGACCGTCGTCGTCACGCACGACGTCGCCGACGTACATGCCGTAGAACTCGGCCGCGGCTTCGCCCGGCGGCGGCGTCTCGACCGCCTGGAAGACGATCATCGAGTCGTCCGGCGAGAAGTACGATTCACCCGCCTTGATGAACTGCGCCACGGAGGTGAGTTGCACGTGATGGGCGAGCACGCCACGCTCGGTCTCGCGCCAGTTGATCGGCGGTCCGTCGGCGCCCGGCTGGGCGACGGCCGGCAGGGCGGCCCCGAGCAGCAGGGTGATCACGGCGGCACGCAGCGTTCGGTTCGTCATCGGAGGGGGTTCCATGGCACCCGATTCGGGGCGTGGGGTATCGAATTCGGAGGGAATGGTCCATGATAGCCCGCCTCCCACCATGCGTCCCCCACTTCCCGACCTCGTTGAGACCGCCGCCGGACCCGCCCGGGTCCTCCTGGTCGACGATCGCCTCGTCGTCGTCGACAAGCCCTCGGGCGTCCTGTCGGTGCCCGGCATCGGGCCGGAGAAGCAGGACTGCCTCGTCGCCCGCGTCGCCGCCGCGATCCCCGGCGCCCGCATCGTCCACCGTCTCGACCGCGACACGTCCGGCGTGATCATCCTCGCCCGCGATGCCGCGGCTCATCGCGAGCTGAGCCGCCAGTTCCAGGACCGCGAGGTGCGAAAGGCCTATGTCGCGGTCGTGGACGGCGTCGTCGAGGCGGACTCGGGGACCATCGACCTGCCGATGCGCAAGGATCTCGACGATGCGCCGCGCCAGATCATCGATCACGAGCACGGGCGTCATGCGATCACCCACTGGAGCGTGCTGGAGCGCGGCGCGGACCGGACGCGTCTCGACCTGCGCCCGGTCACCGGACGCTCACACCAGTTGCGCCTGCATATGAAGGTGATCGGGCACCCGATCCTCGGCGACGACCTCTATGCCGACCCGACCGCGCGGGCGAAGGCGGATCGACTCCTGCTGCATGCCCTGTGGCTGTGGTTCGTGCACCCCGAGACGGCCGCGCCGGTGACGGTGGAGGCGCCGGCGCCGTTCTAGCGGCGTCGGGACGAAGCGGCCGCGGGGACGTCCCAGGGCCGTTTGCGGTCACGCGATGCGGTCGTCGCGAGGAAATCGCCAACCCGTGCTTCGGGCGCGTCGATTCGGCGCATACCATGGTGCACGATGGACCCGATGCCGACCCCCCGCCGAACGCTGCATCCGCTCGCGGCCGTCACGATGAGCGGTCATCTCGATACCCGCACCGCCGCGACGGAAGCGGCGATCGAGCTGCACGAGGTGATGGGTCCCGGCGCGGATGTCGTGTTCGTGTTCGCGTCGTTCCATCATGCGACGGCGATGATGGAGGCGGCCGAGATCGTGCGGTCGACGGTGAACCCGGGTCATCTCATCGGCGTCACGGCCGAGTCGGTGATCGCGGGCGACGTGGAGCGCGAGGGCCTGGCGGGATTCGTCGTGCAGGGCATGCGCGTTCCCGGGGCTCGACTGCATCCGTGGACGATCACGCGTGACGACGGCGGCGGACGGATCTCCGACGCGTCGTTCATTCGCGAGCGCCTCGGCGTGACCGACGACTTCCGAACCGCCATCGTGCTCGCCGATCCCTTCACGACGCCCGTCTCGATCCTCCTGCCCGCGATTCATCGCGCCGGCGGCGCGACGCCGCTGCGGCTCACCGGCGGCATGGCCTCCGGCGGGAGTCGGCCGGGCATGAACGTGCTCATCCACGACGAGCATGTCACCGACTCCGGCGTCATCGGTCTGAGCGTGTCGGGCGACGTCGACGTCGACTTCGTGGTGAGCCAGGGCTGCCGCCCGCTCGGCGCGCCGTTCGTCGTGACGAAGGCGAAGGGCAACGTCATCAGCGAACTCGGCGGGCGTCCGCCGCTCGAACTGCTGCGGAGCATCGCGCAATCGCTGCCGGAGTCGGATCGCCAGCATCTCTCTCGTGGCGTGCTGCTGGGGGTGGTGATCGACGAGTACAAGCCCCGCTTCGGGCGCGGCGACTTCCTGATCCGGAACATTCTCGGCATCGATCAGAAGCGCGGCGCCATCGCGATCGGCGACCGGCCCCGCGTCGGACAGACCGTGCAGTTCCACGTGCGCGATGCGCACACGGCGAACGAGGACCTCCAGTTGCTGCTCGACGGCCAGATGCTGCGGCCGCGCCCGTTCGCGGCGATGCTGTTCACCTGCAACGGTCGGGGCACGCGTCTGTTCGACCGCCCGCACCATGATGCCGCGGTCCTGCACGACCGTCTCGACGACGTCCCGCTGGCGGGCTTCTTCGCCGCCGGCGAGATCGGCCCGATCGGCGAGCGGACGTACTTTCACGGCCAGACCGCGAGCGCGGCGTTGTTCCGTTCGCGCCTCGCGCCGGACGCCCGGTGACCTGACCGCACGCATTCACGTCGACCCGCGCCCGGCGCGGCACGCACCGGGGCCGGCGGGATCGTCGGTGGCGTCACGTGCCGCCGCACGATCCCCAGGACGCGAGCAGCACCGCGAGGTCGGCGGCATCGACGACGCCGTCCTCGGACAGGTCCGACGGCAGGCATTCC
>JAGQOI010000557.1 GCA_020427625.1 Phycisphaerales bacterium
AGTACAAGGAGCTGCACGGGCACGTGTGCCGGACCAGGCACCGTCGGTACCTGATCCGGAAGGTCGCTTGGCGCATCCAAGCGAATGCGATGGGTGGGCTGAGCGAGCGGGCCAGGAAACGGGCCGAGGAACTGGCCAACGACGCCGACGTGCGGGTGATGGCGCCGAAGACGGTCCTGGGGCCGAACGAAGGACCCGGGCACACCGTCGCGGCGACCCTCCGCGACGAGCAACGCCGCGACCCGAGGCTCCCGTCGCCCGGCACGGCGATCATCCGGCAGTACAAGGGGCGGACGATCCGCGTGATCGTTCTCGATGACGTCGAGGGGTTCGAGTGGGATGGCGAGCGGTATCGCACCTTAACCGCGATCGCGAGGAAGGTGACGGGCGGGCACATCAACGGGTTCCGGTTCTTCCGGCTCACGAAGGAGGCCCGCTCATGAGGGCTGTCCGCAAGCGAGACCGCGAGGACCCGAAGGCCGCTCCGAAGGCCGCGATGCGGTGCGCGGTCTACACCCGCAGGGTCGGAGGACGTACCGCCGCTACTACCGCTGCATTGAGGCCATCAAGAGCGGAGCGGCCCACTGCCCGTCCAAGACGCTCCCGGCGCTCGAGATCGAGCGGGTCGTGGTCGAGGAGGTCCGGCGGCTCGCCGAGGACCGGGAACGGCTGACGCGGGTCCTGGCCGACGCCGAACGCCTCGTCGCCGGCGAGCTTGGCGAACTGCGGAAGGAGCGCAGCGGCCTCGCACGGGACTTGGAACGGCATCACGCGGAACTGGGACGACTCGCCCAGAGCGGGATCACCTCCGCCGACGTCGCCCTGCGGATCGCCGACCTGAACGAGCGGATCGCACAGGGTGAGGCCCGGACGCAAGAGCTGAACGCTCGCTCGGTCGAACTGGAACGGCAGGTGATTGAACCGGACGAGGCGGCGGAGGTCTTCGCCGGGTTCGACGCCGTGTGGTCGAATCTGATCCCGAGAGAGCAGGCGCGGCTGTTGAAGCTGCTGATCGAGGTCGTCCACTACGACGCCGCCAACTCGAGCGTCGCCGTGACATTCCGGCCATCCAGCATCCGGGCGTTCATGGAACGCGTGAAAACGGAGGCCGCATGACCACGGTGACGAGGGCGATCCACTTTGAGATCAAGGCCCGCCGAAAGCGGATCGTGGATGGCCCCGGGCCGGCGGCCGAGGAGGCCACTCTCCCGGGCCGGGTGCCCCGGCTCGCGAAGCTCATGGCCCTGGCCATCCGGTTCGAAAGGCTGATCGCGGACGGCATCGTGGCGAACCAGTCGGAGTTGGCTCACCTCGCCCAGGTCACCCAGCCGCGGATGACACAGATTATGAACCTGCTACACCTGGCACCGGACATCCAGGAGGAGATTCTGTTCATGGCACGGATTGAGGAGGGGCGGGATCCGGTGACTGAGCGAGATCTCCGGAGGGTGGTACTGATTCGTCACTGGTCACAACAACGACGCGCCTGGGCTTCACTCTCGCCCCGGCGCCCCTGATGGCATGGTCTAGGAAGACTCAGGTAGAAGCGGACTGGTAGCGCCGAGCCGCCGCTTGAAAAGCAGATTGTTGTCGTCGTCGTCTGACAGATGCACCCGAATCACCCCTTCGCATTCCGGCGGAGGGGGAGTCGTCGTTGTCATGATGTACTGGAACGGGGCCTCCTCGTCGCCGCCGAGGGCACTATGCCCACTCAGCATGAACGAGATGAAACGGTGATACAGCGCCGAACCGAGGTCTGCCTCCCGCGGGCTGTCGTGCAGTATGAAACCGGGGTGATTGGCGATTCCTTCAACTGACGCGAGCAGGCCGCATGTATCCGCGAGTACAACGGCCAGTGACTCGACTGCCTCACCGCCGATCGCCGCCTTACGCCGGATCTCAAACTCGACCTCCTCTTCGGTCACCACGAT
>JAGQOI010000057.1 GCA_020427625.1 Phycisphaerales bacterium
CGCCATCGCGGCGCCGTCGCCGCGGGCGTTCTCGCTCACGAGGGCGGCGATGCCGAGTCCGAAGCCGTCGAGCGGGTTCTGCCAGATCATCTCGCCGGTGCGCGGATCGAGGCAGTACAGGTAGCCGTTGACGCTCACGATGAGTCGGTCGCCGTCGAGCATCATGGTCACGTACCCGCGACCCTTCGGCGATCGCCAGGTCCATTCGACGTCGCCGGTGTCACGGTTGACGGCGATGACGCGGCTGTTGAATCCGGTGAACACGAGATCGGTCGGGCGGGCCATGACATCCTCCTCGACGCGTCGTCCGCGCGTCGTCATCGACAAGGATACGATGCCCGGCGGAAGGGCGGGTGTCCTGCGCCCTCAGCGGCGGGACAGGTCGGCGATGCCGGCGGCGCCCGCGGCCGGATAGTCGATGATCTGCGCGACGCCGTTCGTCTCAGTGCAGATCACGGCCTTCGGCCGGAACGTCGCGAGTTCCTCGGGCGTGAGCTGGCAGAAGGCGAGGATGATGACGTGATGGCCGATGCCCGTGAGGTTCGCGGCCGCGCCGTTCACCTGGATCTGTCCCGACCCTCGCACGCCTTCGAAGATGTAGGTTTCGAAGCGGTGTCCGTTGTTGCAGTCGGCGACGAGCACGCGTTCGTTGACGACCATGCCCGCGGCGTCGAGGAGGACCGGGTCGATCGTGATGGAGCCCATGTAGTCCGGGCTGCAATGGGTCACGACGGCGCGGTGGATCTTGGCGAACAGGACCTCTCGAAGCATCCGGGGATCCTCGTCGGCGGGGGGTTGGCGCGTGGCGCGGCGGCGATCAGGTCGGCAGGGCGATGCGCGGCGCGTCGGACCACAGGGTTTCGAGATCGTAGTACGCCCGCTGGTCCGGCTCAAAGAGATGGACGACGAGGTCGACGAAGTCGATGACGATCCACGTCGAGCCGCTGTCCCGGTTCGAGCGGAACACGCGGTGTCCGCGTTCCTTCCCGAGGTCCTCGATCTCGCTCGCGACGGACTTCATCTGTCGATCGCTCGTGCCGGAGGCGATCACCAGGGCGTCGCATACCTGGCTGAGCCCGCGCACGTCCAGCGCGACGACGTCCGTGCAGTGCCGCCCTTCGAGGAGGGTCGCGATCTCGTGAACGAGTTCGAGGAGCGAGGAATGTTCGGTGCGGGTGGGCATTGGTGGGAGTGGCCGCGGGTCGCGCTCGCGCCGGTCGGGGTGCGGACCCCGGCGCGGCGCGAACGCGGTGCGGCGGATTCGGTGGCGATCAACTGAGGTGCAGGAACGCGGCGATCATCGGGCTGAACTTCACCACGAGTCCGGCGAACACGACGGAGACGATGGCGATGAGCTTGATGAGGATGTTGAGGGACGGACCCGAGGTGTCCTTGAAGGGATCGCCGACGGTGTCGCCGACGACGCCGGCCTTGTGGCTGTCGGAGCCCTTGCCGCCGTAGTGACCCTTCTCGATGTACTTCTTCGCGTTGTCCCACGCGCCGCCGGCGTTCGCCATGTAGATGGCGACCGCGAAGCCGCTCGTGAGGCCGCCGACGAGCAGGCCCATCACGCCGCCGACGCCGAGGATGAGGCCGACGACGACGGGCACGACGATCGCCAGCAGGGACGGGATGACCATCTCCCGCTGCGCGCCGGCGGTGGAGATCGCGACGCACTCGGCGTAGTCCGGGTACTGCTTGCCGTCGACCGACACCTTCTTCGGCCACTGGAGCGGATCGGCGATCTGGGCGTCGCTCAGGCCGTCCTTCTTGAAGCCGGACTTCATGATCGCGAACTGGCGGCGGCATTCGTTCATCATGCGGTACGCGGCTCGCCCGACGGCGTTCATCGTCATCGCGCAGAACACGAAGGCGAGCAGCACGCCGAGGAAGATGCCGCCGAGCACCCGCGGGTTCATCAGCGTGACGTCGTAGAAGTGGAGGATCTGCTTGATCGACGCCCGATCGGCCGCCGCGATCTCGTACGCATGACCGCCGTCGACGAACGCCGTGTGGTACGTGCCGCTGTTCGCGTCGTACTCGGCATCGAAGCCGACGACCTCGCCCTGACCCACCTGCTGGTCGAGCAGCGCCATCTCCCGGTCGCTGCCGAGGACCAGGCCGCCGAAGACGGATTCGTCCGAGCGCCGGACGATGGTGAACTCGCCGTGGCCGCGGTACTGGGCGACGTACGCCGAGTCGCCTGCGCGGGTCATGAACCGGGCGACGTCGACGTCCTTCGTGAGCTGGGTGTTGAGGCTCGTCTGCACGACGGAGACGTATGCCGCGAGAAGGGCGAGGGCGGTGAGGGCGGCCGAGCCGATGGCGAAGCCCTTGCCGGTCGCGGCGGTCGTGTTGCCGAGGGAGTCGAGCATGTCGGTGCGTTCGCGGACGAACGCGGGCTGGCTCGTCATCTCGGCGTTGCCGCCGGCGTTGTCGGCGATCGGGCCGTAGGCGTCGGTCGCGAGGGTGATGCCGAGCGTCGAGAGCATGCCGACGGCCGCGATGCCGACGCCGTAGAGGCCGAGCAGGAAGCGCTCGTTGCCGCCGGCGAAGGTGAACGCGGCGATGATGCCGATGACGATGGTGAGGATCGGGATCCACGTCGAGAGCATGCCGGCCGCGGTGCCGGCGATGATCACCGTCGCGGGTCCGGTCTGGGCCTGTTCGGCGATGCCCTGGGTGGGCTTGTGTTCGTAGGAGGTGAAGTACTCGGTGCCCCAGGCGATGATCAGGCCGGCGGCGAGACCGGCGACGATGGCGCCCCAGATGCCGAGCCCCGGGAAGCCGTAGCCGCTCGCGGGATCGCCGAGCGTGCCGAACAGGCGCGGGAGATCGGTCGAGTCCTTGAAGAGCATGTAGAACAGGCCGGCCGAGCCGACGACGATCAGGCCCGACGCGGCCCACACGCCCATGTGCAGGCTCTTGAGGAGCTGGCTGAACGACGCGTTCTCCTTCGCCCGCACGGCGAACACGCCGACGATCGAGCAGATGATGCCCAGACCGGCGAGCGCGAGCGGCGCGACCGCGAGCTTGAAGGCCGTCGAGCCGTCGCCGCCGAGGCTCATCGCCGTCGCGGCGCCGAGCGCCATCGCGGCGAGGATGGATCCGTAGTACGACTCGTACAGGTCGGCGCCCATGCCGGCGACGTCGCCGACGTTGTCGCCGACGTTGTCCGCGATGGTCGCGGGATTGCGGGCGTCGTCCTCGGGAATGCCCGCCTCGACCTTGCCGACGAGGTCGGCGCCGACGTCCGCGGCCTTCGTGTAGATGCCGCCGCCGACGCGGGCGAACAGCGCCTGCGTCGATGCGCCCATGCCGTAGCTCAGCATGATCGCCGTGATCGACACGAGCGACTGCTCCGGCGCCATGATGTTCCACACGCCGAACCACACCGACACGTCGAGCAGCGCGAAGCCGACGACGACGAGACCCATCACCGCGCCCGAACGGAACGCGACGGTGAGACCGTCGTTGAGCGAGTTCTTCGCCGCAAACGTGGTGCGGGCCGAGGCGTTCGTCGCCATCTTCATGCCGAACCAGCCGCACAACCCGGAGAACAGGCCCGCGATCGGCACGCCCACCGCCGTCCAGATCGGCTGGATGCCCGCCAGCCCGAGGGCCAGAAGTACCGCGACGAGCACGACGAACACGAAGGCGACGACCCGGTACTGACGGGTCAGGTACGCCATCGCGCCGTCACGGACCGCCTGGGCGATCTCGATCATCTCGGGCTCGCCCTCCGAACGACTCATGACCGTGCGGCTGAACACGAAGGCCGTGATCAACGCGATCACGGCGGCCGCCGGCGCGAGGTAGTAGAGCGAAGGAACATCCGACATCGCGGCAAGCGTCAACGCAGTCACGGGAGCACTCTCCAGCAGACGTGTGATCGGGGTTCAGAGATCGACGTCGAGTGAGAACAGAACAGGACAAGCCGGACGGTTCAACGCGCCCACGGCGCCTTGAAGCGTGCGACGAACTTCAGAAGACTGTTGGATGCGTGCGCGTCCCGGCGCGCGCCGAGCCACGCCAATCGCGGGAGGTCGGACGCGTCGGCAGACCATCGCGGCGGCACGCGATCAACCCCGCCGGGCACCGCCACCGCCACCACCGCCGCCGCCGCCACTGCCGCCGCCGTAGCCGCCGCCACCGCCGCCGCCACCGCCGCTGCCACCACCGCTGCGCGAACCGCCGCGCGATGATCCGGGGCGCGTCGTCGTCCCGGCGCGACCGTGACGAGCCTCGGCCTTGCGGGCCGCGCGACGTCGGCGCTCCGAGGGCTTCTCGAAGTACTGCCGGCGCTTGATGTCCTTGGTCAGCCCTTCCTTCTCGCAGAGCTTCTTGAACCGACGGAGCATCTGATGCACCGATTCGCCGCTTCGGGACTTGATCCGGATCGCCATGTGAAGGTTGCCTTCCGCTTGGTGTGAGACGAGCCGCGTATTACAACAAATCCGCAGGATTTGGCAACCCCGCCGGGCCTCCGACCTCCCGCTCGACCACGATTCGGTCCACAATGTCACGTCCCGCCCGACCCTGAACCCGTCCGTACCCCGAACGACGCCCCATCCGCCCCGATGCCGCCATGCCCCTCCTCGTCGACGCCTACAACGTCATTCACGCCGTCGGCATCCTCCCGCCCGAACTCGCCGGGATCGACGTCGCCGATCTCATTCGCCTGATCCAGGGCAGTCGATATGACCAGGAGGACGTTCGTCTCATCTGCGACGGCACCCCGGCGCCCGATGCCCCGGCCCGGCGACACGGACGCCTCATCATCCACTACGCCGGCGCCGGACAGTCCGCCGACGATGTGATCGTCGACATCGTGAACACGTCGACGACGCCCCGGCGGCTCACGGTCGTGACCTCCGATGCCGCCATCATCCGCGAAGTCCGCAAGCGCCGCGCTCCCACGATCGCCGCCGCGGCCTTCCTCGATCATCTCGCAACGGATGCCCATCGCGCCGCCGCCCGTCCCGCGCCCCAACCGCCGCCGCCGGAGTCGCGAGCCGCGCTCACCGACGCCCAGGTGCAGCACTGGATGCGCCGCTTCGGACTCGACGGCACCGAGACGCCGATCGATACGTCCGATCTCGAACTGCCCGAGCACCTGCGTCCGACGCCCCCGCCGCCGCCGGTCGGCCGGCCTCACGACCATCGCGCGTCGGCGGCCGCATCGGCCGCCGACGACGAGCCGCGTCCGCCGTCGATGCCCGAGCTGCCGCCGGATATCATTGCTGAAGCCGAAGCCATCCTCCGCGAATTGGAGCCGCCGCGTGAGGCCGACGAATCGTAACCCCCGTTCCCGCCGATTGATCCGATGGGTCCTGGCGGTCCCGCTCGGGGTCGCCGCGATCGGGACGGGGTGCGAGGAGAAGGCTCCGCCGCCGGTCGAGCGGACGCCGGTCGTCGTCGTGCCCGAGCCGGTTCGTCCGCCGTGGCATGGGTTGCCGGAGGGTGGGCACGCGGTGACGGCCGCCGCGGATGACGCGGCGCTCGCGGCGGCGCGGGACGAAGCTCGTGCGACGTCGGCCGCGGCTCGCGAGGCGTGGTCGTCGGCATCGCCGGCGGCTCGGGCCGACTGGTACGTCTGCTGGGGCGCGCCGACGGTGGACGGTGGGACGGAGTATCTGTGGCTTCGGGTGGAGACCTGGAACGAGTTCCGCATCGAGGGTCGGCTGGTGAACGAACCGGTCTCGACGCTTACGGTGCCGTACTGGCCGGGCGATCTCATCGGGTTCCCGGCGGAGGAGCTTGCCGACTGGATGCGGCTCGGTCCGGGCGGTCGCGAGGCGGGCGGCGTGACGGTGCGGGTGCTGGAGTCGCGTCACGGCGAGCCGCCGCCGGACGTCGAGACGTCGCGCTGATCGGCGGATTCGTCGACGCGGCGCGATCGTTATCGGCCGTCTCTCGTTGATGCTCCGGGATGGTCAAACGGGTCCTGACGGAGTACGGTGACGGCTTCCGCGCGGGATCGGTTGCGCCGGGGCTCGACGGCGGATGTCGCCGGTCCGATGAGGAGAGGACGAACCGTCGGGCTCGGCCCGCGTACCGAGTGCAGCCATGGCCGAACCGACCGCCGACATGCCGACGCCGACGCCGCCGAGCATCCTCATTCTGACGAAGAACGAGGAAGTGAACATGCGCGCCTGCCTGGACTGCTTCCGGGCGTCGGACGACGTCGTCGTGTTCGACAGCTACTCGGACGACCGCACGGTCGAGATCGCGAAGGAATACCCGAACGTCCGTGTCATCCAGCGGACGTTCGACACGTGGTCGAAGCACTCGAACTGGGCGCTCGACCACATCGAGTTCAAGCATCCATGGGTGTACTACTCCGATGCGGACGAGCGGGTTCCGGCGGAGTTGTGGAACGAGATCCTCGAGGTCACGAACGATGCCGCGCGGGAGCCGGTCGCCTACCGGCTGCGCTACAAGAACATGTTCCTCGGTCGCTGGATCAAGCACGGCGGCGTGTACCCGGTGTGGATCATCCGTCTCTTCCGTCCCGACCGCGTGCGGTACGAGGATCGGGAGGTGAACGCGCATCCGGTCGTCGACGGCGAGACCGGCGAGTTGCGTCATCACTTCATCCACTACTCGTTCAACAAGGGTCTCGTGCCCTGGTTCGCCAAGCACAACTCGTACTCGCGGATGGAGGCGCGCGAGGCGGTGCGGGTGCAGCAGGGCTCGTTCTGGGACCA
>JAGQOI010000008.1 GCA_020427625.1 Phycisphaerales bacterium
CGACCGTGAAGAGGACCGCCGACCACCCCATGTACAGGATGAGGAACAGGCTGGTGATCATGCCGAAGCACTGCATCCAGGGATAGAGCGGCGACCGGTATCCCGGGTCGTACGAAGGAATGCGGCTCTCCCGCATGACGACGACGGCGAGATTCACCAGGATGAAGATGAAGAGCTGGAAGGCGCTCGCGAGCTTCGCGATGCCTTCGGCGTCCAGCACGAGGATGAACGTCACCATCAGGGCGCCCGTCGCGAGGATGGCCTTCACGGGCGTGCGGAATCGCCCGAGGGTCGCGAACGACGGCGGCAGCAGCTTGTCGCGAGCCATGGCCAGCGGGTACCGCGACGCCGCGAGCAGGCCGGCGTTTCCGGTCGAGGCGAATGCCGCCAGCGCCGCGATGACGATGAACAGCAGACCCAGTCGGGCGGGAAGCCACCCGAACAGCGCGTCCGTCGCCGTCGCGACGGGAGTGAGATCGTGAGGCAGCGTCGCGGGATCGACGACGGCGACGATCGTGAACACGCCGACGCCGTAGACGATCGCGGTCACGCCGAGCGAGAGCATCATGCCGAGCGGGATGTTGCGATCCGCGTTCCGAACCTCCTCGGCGATGCTGGCCACCTTGGTCAGCCCGGCATAGGACACGAACACGAAGCCGATCGTCGAGAGCAGTCCGGCGGGTCCGAACGCCAGGAAGGGCGTGAAGCGGGCGGTCGTCGTCTCGAGCGGCTGACCGATCACGAAGACGAGTCCCTGCGCGATGAACAGCGCCATGATCGAAAGCAGGACGATCACGAGCCAGCGCTGCAGCGCGGTCGTCTCCTTCGCCCCGAGAATGTTGATGACGACGAAGACGACGGTGAGCGCGATGGCGACCGGCTTGATCGGCAACTCGATGAAGAACGCGGCATACGCGCCGATGCCGATCAGCGCAAACGCCGTCTTCAGGGTCAGCGCCAGGTACGTGCCCAGGCCCCCGATGGTGCCGGCCATGGGGCCCAGACTCCGGTCGAGGAAGAAGTACGTCCCCCCCGCGCGAGGGAGCGCGGTGCTCAGTTCGGCCTTGCTGAACATCGCCGGGAGAATCAACACGCCCGCGAACAGATAGGCCAGGACCACGGCGGGACCGGCCTTCGCGAATGCGAGGCCCGGGAGAAGGAAGAACCCGGAGCTGAACATCGCGCCGGTGCTGACGGCGAACACGTCGAAGAGCCCGAGCTCCTTCCTGAGTCGCTGCGCCGGCCTGAGTCCCGTCGCGAACGCCGGCGCACCCGCCGCCGGCATGGAGTGGCGATGATGCTTCATGTCGAGGCGCCCTCGATACGAGTAACTGCGGACGCGACCGCAGCAGTGAGCGGTGTCGAACGGAATGGACGACCGTCACCCGTCGCCGGAGCCGATCGATGGTCGAGCGTCTGCGCCCGGCCATCGCCCTGGCGCCGACCGTCGGCGAGCGCCCTCACCTGCGAATCGCCGTGCGGAGGAACGACGAACGATCACCTGCGTCGGCGGGATCGTGACGGAGTCCGCCCGGCTCAAACCAGCGTCGAGAGCGTTCGGGGTGCAGTGGCGACCGGGAGGCGACGGGAGGCAGTCGCGATGACGGGATCGACGCCGCCGCGCCATGACGCTCGATTCGAAGGCCGATCAGTCCGGCATCGGTGTCGATGGCGGGATCACGATCGCGGGGGTCCTGGCCGGGGGGCCGGCCCGAGGCCACGCGGTGCCCGCATTGCCGGGTGCGACCGGAACCGTCATGGGTCTCTCCTCCGTGCCCCGGGCGGCGAACAACCGCGGTCTCGCCGAACGCCCGCCGTCGAACCCCAAACTGTTCCGGTCACGCCGGATCAAACGCAACGGGCATGCCAGTCGATCCCGCGACCGCATCAATCGGCGCAAATATCCAATTCACAAGTTGTTACGTCGGATCACGGGATCCGCCTTGCGGCGCATCGCAACACCCCAGAGTGGTCAGTCATCGCCCACTGTGTGCAATCGTGGCGCAGCGCATCCTGTCTGCGACGGCGCGAGCACAGGGCGTCGTCCTTGCGGCGCTCATCGGCTTGCAGCCTTCCTTTTCTGTTGGAACGACCCGATCGGCGCAGTACCCTGAAGGCACGCCCCGGCCGGAGGAGACGCCCGTCGACTCCGGACCTCCCTGCTTCGATACGGCTTCGAAACGGACTCGGCACAAGGGGCGACCATGCGGCAGTTCAGACTTCAGGTTCGGGTGGCGGCGATGATCCTCGCGGCGACGGGCGCGGCACGCGCCGACATCATCGCCATCGATCCCTTCGACGGCGCACTGACCGACACGTTCGATCAGTGGAACACGAACCAGGCGGTGCTGTCGCTGCCGGTGTTCGGCGGGTTCGGCGCGCTGGAGGTCCTCTCCGCCGGCGGCGCGATCAAGGTGGAGTTCTCGTCGACGTTCCTGAACGATCCCGTGGTGCCGCTGTCGGACATGATGGCCGGACAACTGGGCATCGCGCAGTGGGTGTTCGACACGCCGCTCACGCGGTTCGGCGGGTGGTTCGAGAACAACAGCGGAGCGAGCGATGCGACGCTGGAGTTCTACGATGCATCCGACACGCTCATCGGCACGATGATCGCGGACATCCCGGTCGACGCGCAGACGTGGACGTGGAACGGGTGGCAATCGGACGTGCCGTTCTCACGGATCGTCGTGACGGGCAACGGCGTGATCAACGGCTTCATCTGGTACGAGAACATGCAGGCCGACCCGGTGCCCGCGCCGGCCGCCCTCACGGTGATCGGCGGCGGCCTGATGCTCGGCACCCGGCGACGCCGGCGCGATCCTCGTTGACGGGTCACCACGGAGGCACCGAGACCACGGAGCGGGCAATCTGGTTCGGAAGGCTGCGCGGGACGCGCTCGATCGATCGCGCATCGCCGACACCACGATCCGAACCCAATCCTTCATCCTCCGTGACTCCGTGACTCCGTGGTGAACCAGATCCGACGTATCCGAGCCGCCTCGCGCGGCACATGCATACGTCTGTCGGTTCGCGCCCGTCACATCCCCCCTCAACGGAGGTCGCCATGTCCATGCCCATCACCACGCCACGACTCGTGTCCGGGACCCTGGCCGTCTGCCTCGGCATCGGCTCGCTCGCCGGCGCGGCGACCTGGCAGTCGGACGCCACGCTGCCCGGGGCGAAGCGGTACGCCTTCGGCGCGCGACAGGGCGGGACGATCTATGCCATCGGGGGGACGCCCTGGGTGAACGGATCGGACCAGGACGGGACCGTCTACGCCCGCAGCGGCGGGACGTGGACCGAACTCCCGCCGCTCGACGGCATGGGTGCGATCATCCCCCTCGGCGGCGGCGTCGACGATCTCGGGCGCATCGTGATGTTCGGCGGCATCGTCCTCGACAACGGCGAGCCCGGCGACAACAAGGTGTACGACCCGATCGAAGGCCCGCAGGACACGATCGCCGATCCCAGTGCCGACGCGCAGCCGCTCGGATTCGCCGTCGCGACCGATGACCTCGGGCGCCTCTACTGGCTCGGCGGCGGGAACGGCGCCGGCGGCGGGAACAGCGCGCATGGTGAGCGCTACACCGGGTCGACGGACTCGTGGCAGACGATCGCGGACATGCCGGCCGCGGTCGCCGAGGCGTGCGCGTGCTTCGACGGAAACGGTCATGTGCTCGTCTTCGGCGGCTTCGTCGCCAACGGCTCGAGCCGCACGGCGGACGTGAAGCAGTACGACGTCGCGAGCAACACCTGGTCAGACGCGAGCGTGCCCGACATGCCCGTCGCCGTGAGCGGCGCCCGCGCGGTGCGCGGCGTCGACGATCGCATCTACG
>JAGQOI010000058.1 GCA_020427625.1 Phycisphaerales bacterium
ATCCTCCGCCGGAAGCGGCTCGAGTCGCAGCACGACCGCGCCGTCCCTGAGCAGGTGCAGGGCGGCGCCGTCGATGGCGTATCCGTTCACGGTGCCCAACGTCTGCACGTACCGCCGCTCCTGATCCATCGAGCCGCGCGGCGAGTCGTTGAACATCTGCGTTGCGCCGACGGGACCGATCCGGAGCACGCCGTCGGACCCGGCGTCGACGTCGGCGAAGTACCGGTTCTGCGCGCGGCCGCCGACGCGTCCGGCGTCGATCTCCAACGTGATCGTCGACCCGTCCAGCAGTGACCCGCCGCCCAACGCGACGACCTGCCAGCGCGTGCCCGCAAGGTCGTTCCAGGTGCGGATCGCGGGTCGGGGCGGGTGGCCGAGGTCCGCTGCGTCCCGTTCGCCGGGCGCCGCCGCGGTGCAGCCGCCGAGGCCGAGCAGCAGGGCAGCGAGGGCGACGAGGGTCGTCGGGTTCATTGCTCGATGCGTCCGACCGTCTCGGGCGCCACGTCGCCGAAGCAGGTGCGCACGGCGCGGGCGGCGAGGAGGACGCCGTCGTCGAGGGGGACGAGGCGCTGCTTGTTCGCGGCGAACGTGAGGTCGACGTCGTCGAGGACGCCACGCTGGGTCACGACCATGCGGCTGTGCGCGCCGGACATGAGCAGTTCGACGGCGTGATAGCCGAACTGGGTCGCGAGGACGCGGTCGGTGGCGCGAGGCTGTCCGCCGCGCTGGACGTGTCCGAGGACGGTGGTGCGGGTTTCGATGTCGGTATGGGCGCCGATCTCGTGGGCGACGTAGGCGCCGATGCCGCCGTAGCGGATGGGGTCGGGACTGGTGGGGTCGTGCATCTTGACGATCGTCTCACCGTCGCGCGGCCTCGCGCCTTCGGAGACGACGACGATGGAGAACCCTCGTCCGTGGTGCATGCGGCTCTCGACGAAGTCGCGGACGACGTCGAGGTCGAAGGGGATTTCGGGGATGAGGATCACGTCGGATCCGCTCGCGACGCCGGAGTGCAGCGCGATCCATCCGGCGTTTCGTCCCATGACCTCGCAGACCATGACGCGGTGGTGGCTCATCGCGGTGGTGTGGAGCCGGTCGAGGGCATCGGTCGCGGTCGCGACGGCGGTGATGAATCCGAAGGTGAGGTCGGTGCCGACGAGGTCGTTGTCGATGGTCTTGGGCACGCCGATGCAGTTGAAGCCCTTGGCGACGAGGGCGGCGGCGCAGCTCATGGTGCCGTCGCCGCCGATGACCATGAGGGCGTCGATCCCGCGCTTCTTGAGGTTCTCGATGCACTGGTCGGTCGCATCGACGAACACCGGCTCGCCCTGCTCGTCGCGTCCGTGGTAGTGGCGCGAGGGGTTGCAGCGGTTGTTCGTGCCGAGGATCGTCCCGCCGGTGCTCATGATGCCGGAGACGTGGATGCTCGTGAGTTCGCTGATGCGGTCCTCGATGAGTCCGAGGAATCCGTCCTCGATGCCGAAGACGGAGAGCCCGTACTTGTAGATGGCGGTCTTCGTGATGGCCCGGATGACGGCGTTGATGCCGGGACAGTCACCGCCGCCGGTGAGCACGCCGATTCGACGAATGGATGAGGGCATGGGAGGAATGCGATCGATGCGGGTTCAGCGGACCTGGCCGGTCGGCCGGAGGAGGATCTCGTTGACGTCAACGTGAGCCGGCGTCGTCACGGCGTACCGGATCGCCTCGGCGATGTCGGACGCTTCGAGCGGCGCTTCGTGGGCGTCATAATACGCGGTCGTCGCCTCCTTCGTCTCCTCGTCCGTGATCGACTCCAGCAGATCGGTCCGCACCACCCCCGGCGCGATCACCGTCACCCGGATCGTGTTGCCGTCCGTCCGGGCCCGGTCCGACAACTCGCTGCGGAGACCTTCGGAGATCACGTGCAGGCCGTGCTTCGTCGCGGCATACACCACGCCGCCCGGGAACACCCGGCGCCCGGCGACCGACGAGACGTTCACGATGTGACCCGTCCCGCGCTCGAGCATCCCCGGCAGGACCGCGGCGATGCAGTACAGCGGACCCTTCAGGTTGATGTCGATCGTCGACTCCCAGTCCTCGACACGACCCTTCGTCATGAGCGACACCGGCATCACGCCGGCATTGTTCACGAGCATGTCCACCGGCCCCCAGGTCGAGGCGATCTCCCCGACGACCGACTCGATCCGGCCGCGGTCGGACACGTCCGCCGCGAACGCCAGACACCGATGCCCGCGCTCCACGAGCAGGTCGTGCACGAGGCGCAGACGACTCTCGCGCCGGGCGACGATCGCGACCCGGGCGCCGGCGTCGGCGAGTTCCATCGCCGTCGCCCGCCCGATCCCCCGGCTCGCGCCGGTCACGAGGACGATCCGATCCGCGATCACGCTCATGAGAGACTCCCTGCAGTCGGCGACGCGGGCGGGTCGCGCGCCGAGCGGCTACCATCGTACGGCATGAGCAGCACCCGCGAGGAGACCGTGACCATGACGCAGCCGCCGGCCGAGGCGACGACGACGCCGCGCGATCCCCTGCGCGAACTCGACGACAGCGGCGACGAACTCATCCGCAACCGGCGACGCAAGCTCGAGCAGTGGCGCGACGAGGACGGCCTCGAACCCTACGGCCGACGCGTCGACGGACTCACCGCCCTCGCCGACGCCCGGGACGCTTTTGACGCCGGAGC
>JAGQOI010000009.1 GCA_020427625.1 Phycisphaerales bacterium
GGGCCCGCGCCTCGTCGGCCGCGCCGGTCGTTTCGGGATGATCGAGGATGACGAGCGGCGTGCCGGCGTCGACGCGATCGCGAGGGTGGGCGAGGACGGCGGCGATGAAGCCGGAGGTTCGGGCCCGGACGACGTGTTCGTGTTCCGGGACCACGATGCCGCCGGCTTCGACGGGTCGGGCGATGGGCACGAAGGCGACGGCGGCGGGCAGGACGGCGAGCACGAGGATGCTCACGGCGACGGCGCGGGCGCGGACGGGCGCGGTCGCGGGCGAGAGCCAGAGGTAGCGGACGGTCTTGTTCACGGCGCCGATGATCGTCACGGCGAAGTAGATGCCGGCGAGGACGAGTCCGAGGAGGAAGAACTTCATCGCGATGATGGCGCAGATGCCCGTCACGAGGACGACCTTGTAGATGGTGGAGGCGATGCCGTAGGCGATCAGCGTGGCGCGGACCCAGGCGGGATGGCGGCCGGGCGGATCGGGCAGGCCGAGGCACCAGCGGTTCACGACGCCGAGGAGTTGGCGGGTCGCGCGCTGCCGCAGGTTCGGCATGTCGATGAGATCGCTCATGACGTAGTAGCCGTCGTAGCGCATGAGCGGGTTGATGTTGAATCCGACGGTGACGAGACTGGCGAGCATGAACGTCTGGTACGCGAACGTGTTCACGCCGCCGACGTTCGTGGCGCTCCACACGAACAGCGCGACGGCGGCGATGATGGATTCGACGTACATGCCCGCGAGGCAGACGATGATGCGCTCGCGCTTGCGGACGAACCCCCACGACGCGGTCGCGTCGACGTACGCGCAGGGCGTGAAGGCGATGAGCAGCACGCCCATCTCGGGCACCTGTCCGCCGTAGCGCTTGCAGGCGTAGGCGTGTCCGAACTCGTGCAGGACCTTGAGTCCGACGAGCTGGATCCACAGCAGGGCGATGTTCTGCGCGTCGAGGATGGACAGGAGCGGAGCCGCGAGATCGGCGCGCCGGAGGACCGCGACGCTCCCGGCCGCGACCATGAGCAGGGCCCACAGCACGAACGCCGTCCGGGTGAAGAGCAGGCGTCCGACCCGGATCGTGCGGTCGAGCAGCGCATCGGGATTGATGAGGGGGACGCGGAAGAAGAGGAACGCCATGAGCAATCCCGCCCGCTCGGCCTTGCGCCGGCGGAGGAACCGCTGGTAGAGGGCCTTGTCGTCGGACATCGGGAGGTTGAGGAACCCGAGGCGATGGAGTTGCACGATGAACTCGTAGAACGGCTCCTCGTGCGCGGGATCGAGCCGCTCGCGGGCGACGAGATCGGCGAACACCTCGCCGAGCGTGCGGTCCTCCCCGAGGGCGACGATGATCTGGTAGTCGGTCGCCGAGACCTGGTGGGCCTGGAACGTGAGCGGATCGCGCACGATGTACGACGGCTCGTCGTGAAAGACGTGTCGGGTGATGTCGAGGTCGGCGCGGAGATGCACCGTGACGCCCCGAAGCCGGTCGGCGTACGAGGGCGGTCCGGGCGGCATGGCGGGCGGGGCGCTCACAGCCAGAACCTCATGGCGGCGGCGTCGATGACGCGATGCAGGGCGATCCACCACACGGGGCGCGGACCCGCGTCGAGGCGGGCGACGCCGGAGACGCCCGGGCGCATCCACGGCGCGTCGGGATCGACGAACTCGCCGTCGGCGATGAAGATCGTCCGGCCCTCCCGCGCGATCGCGACGGGCCGGATGCGCGTGAGGCGGCAGTCCTGGAGCGCCTCGGGACGGGCGTGACTCGCGAACCGCCCACGCATGCCGGGCTCGAGGTGCGCGATCGACGCCTCCGGAAGTTCGAGGTCGAGCTGCCACCCGTCGGGCGGCGCGATGGAGACGAGGGGCTCGCCCTGTCGGACGAGTTGTCCGAGTCGGGGTCGGAGGTCGCCGGTGAGGACGATGCCGTCGGCGCCGGCGCGGATGGTCGCGAGGTCGATCCGGTGGTCGAGGACGGCGATCTGCGCCCGCAGGACGTCGAGTTCGGCGTTCGCGAGCGTCGCCAGCGTCACGTCGCCGGCGGCGATGGCCTGCCGGGCGTGCAGGTCGGAGACCCGCGCTTCGCTGTCGAGTTGTTCGCGCTGGAGTTCGAGGGTCCTCGTGTCGAGACGGACGAGCACGTCGCCGGCCCGCACGCGATCGCCGGCCTCGACCTCGACGGCGTCGATGACGCCCTCGATCGGAGCGGCGAAATGACGGACGGCGCGGGGCTGGATCGTGCACGGCACGGTGATCTCGTAGGTCACGGTGCCGTAGACGAACCAGTAGGCGAAGGCGACGAGGGCGAGCAGCACGACCTTGCGTCCCCAGCCGGTCGGCGCGACGAGCCATCGCGCGCCGCGGCGAACCCGGTCGACGGCGTGCGCGGGCAGGCTGCGCCCGGCGCGATCGATGAGCGCGAACGCCGGCGCGAACGGCTCGACGAGCTGGCGGATGCCCGCGATCTCGTCGCTCGTGAACGGCCGGTGAACGTCGCGTCGGAGACTGAGCACCGCGACGCACACGCCGTCGGCGACGAGCGGAATCGACACGACCGCGGCATTGCCCGTCGCTTCATGCCACCGGCGATGCAGGCGGTGACCGGACGACAGCGGCTCGCCGCTCCACTTCTCCTCGATCTGCCGCACGATCACCGTGACGCTGTCGAGGCATTCCTCCATGGCCTGCCGGATGTGGAGCGTTCCGGGCGAGCGTGGCTTCACGTCGTCGAAGCCGGAGATGGCGATGAGGCGGACGCGGCGCCGGCGCACGCCGCCGAGGGCGACCTGTTCGCAGCCGATCTTGTTCCGCAGGTTGTTCGTGATGGCGATGGCGAACTCGGGCAGCGACGCGTAGGTCGCGGCCCGCTGGATGGCGCGGGAGAGGGAGGTTTCGTTCGCCGACGCCTGTCCGCGGGCGGCGACGGCGTCGGGCACGCGCCCCGAGACGAGGGCGGCGAGGGCGCGGAACTCCGCGTGCAGTCCGTCGGCATGCGCGGCATCTCGACAGCGGGCGAGAAGGACCATCGCGCCGCGCGGATGCCCGCGCTCGTCGCTCACGACCGTCGACATCGCGACGACGCTGACGTCGGTGCTGCGGGCCCGGTACAGGCGCGCGAGCGAGCGGTGATCGGTCTGGGTCGCGACGAGCAGACCGTCGGCGATCGGCATCCAGCGACTCGCGGCCGGCGCGCCGGCGGCGTACCGATCCTCGACGACGCCCGCGTCGATTCGGACGCTGACGAGTCCGA
>JAGQOI010000059.1 GCA_020427625.1 Phycisphaerales bacterium
GGCCGTGGCCGAACAGGTCATCGAATCCGGGCGCGCCGACGTCGGTCGCGTTCGCGTTGATCGCGTCGCGCACCGCGTCGTTCGTCAGCGACGGATTGACGGACCGGACGAGGGCGGCCAGGCCGGCGACGTGCGGCGCCGCCGCCGAGGTGCCGCGGAACCCCGGGTCGTACAGGGCATCGCCGTCTTCGTCGCAGGTGATGATGTCCGGGCTCGGCGCGGCGACGTCGACGTGGGCGCCGTAACTGCTGAACGATGGATGCTGGCCGTTGATGTCGATGGCGGAGACGGCCATCGCGGGCGCGTACGCGGCCGGGTAATGCGGGCTGTCCGATCCGCCGTTGCCGGCGGAGCAGACGATGACGACATCGTTCGCATGGGCGTAGTCGACGGCGGCTTCGGTCATCGGCATGAGACATCCGCAACTGAGGCTGAGGTTGAGGACGCTCGCGCCGTTGTCGACGGCGTAGTAGACGCTCTCGGCGACCGAACAGTCGCTGCCGCTCTGGTGCCACCACTTCGCGGTGAGCAGGGTGACGTTGGCGAGTCCGGCGACGCCGACGCCGTTGTCGAGTCCGGCGCCGATGATGCCGCTCGCCTGCGTGCCGTGTCCGTAGACGTCGTCGGTGTTGCTGTTGCCGCCGGCGAAGTTCCAGCCGAACGTGTCGTCGACGAAGCCGTTGCCGTCGTCGTCGAGTCCGTTCGGCGGATCGTCGTTGACCCACATGTGGGCGGCGAGGTCTTCGTGCGTGCGGCGGCAGCCGGTGTCGATCACGCCGACGATCACGGACGCGTCGCCGGTGCCGATGGCCCATCCGGCCTCGCTGTTGATCGCCTGGTGCGACCACTGTTGGAGGAAGAGCGGATCGCTGGGAGCAGCGGCGGGTTCGGGCGTGTTGTTGGTGGATGCGAAGTCGACGGACGGGAGGCGCTAGATGAGCGGGATGAGGGCCGCGAGGTCGGCGTCGGTGTCGACGGTCGCGACGCGGAACGACGCGAGCGGATGCGGCGCGTCGCCGGAGCGGGCGCGCGGCGCGTGCGGCGGCACGTGCCACGTCGCACCACCGAGCAGCAGTTCGACGTCGGCGAGCGTCGTCGGCGTCGGCGGCGTCACGAAGCGGATGATGATGTCGCCGGGCACGTGCGGCGAGGGCGCGCCGGCGGCGTACATGGCAAGACCGGCCACGAGGGCGGCCGCGAGGGTCGACTGGGTCATGGGTCTCTTCTCCTGCGGGCGGTGGGGTCGTCCGGGATGAACTCGGTGCTCATCCGAGTCTACAATGTGAACCACCGATGCGGGCATCGCTTCTGATCGGGCGCTACTCATCCGATGCCCGCGGCCACGCTTCAAGCACTGACGCAATCGCGGCCACGAGTCCCCCGCTGGCCAGCGCATACCAATGCACCGTCGCCTGCATGACCCAGCAAGCAACAAGACCTGCGCCGCTGAGCGCAGCGACGGTCCCGGCGACGACCAGGTGCAGTCCCGCACGGTCCGTCCACCGCTTCTCCTCCGACCACGCATGATGTTCGTCGTTGATCTTCGTGGCCAACTCGTGGAGTTCGTTGTCGTCAGCGGGCTGATGGGCCGCCGCCCGCCGGCGCACGGTGGCCGGAAGGTTCGAAACACACGGATCAGCATCGTCCAGCAACTCGCGAACGCATGTCAGTACGTAGTCCTCGACGGATCGGGCATGACACTCCGCTCGACGACCGAACTCGGGTCGCCACGCGAGAACCGGACTGTTGGGTCGACCGACGTCAAGGACCAGCCAGGTTCCTGCGCCATCGTCACCGATCGCAACAAGATGGGCCGGCCAGTCAGGTACTGAACGGGCATGGCGATTGCCCTCGGCGACGGCCTGCGGCCCATGCCAGAGGAATGTCGCGACACCCTCCACCCATGGATCGGCAACGGCCTCCCAGTAGGTCGAGGGAAGTACGTCGTTCCACCTGGGCTCCGGAGCATCATCCATCGCATCCTCCGCTGGACTCGTGTCCCGAACGACGTCCGCCGGAACGTTGACCGCACGGACTCCACATCGATTGCGGTGCCGCGCCGGAGCCTGCAGGAGAGAAGACCTCCAGGTCCGCGACCGATGAATCACACTTCGATCCGTTTCCAGCCGCCCTGGAAGAAGCGACCGGCGAACAGCGCCGAACGGACCGCGAACTCGCCGCAGAGGCCGTACCAGATGCCGGGCAGGCCGAGTCCGAAGTGGACGCCGAGCAGGTACGCGGCCGGGAGGCGCACGCCGTA
>JAGQOI010000060.1 GCA_020427625.1 Phycisphaerales bacterium
GAGTACATCGAGATGTTCTACAATCGCAGACGGTTACACTCGGCCCTGGGATACGTCAGCCCCGCCGAGTTCGAGAGGTCAGCCTGACGGGCACGCTTGGGTGTCCACCGTTCGTGGGGAACCTCAAACCTCACGTCCCGCGCAGCCTTCCAAAACCCAATGCCGCCTCTCCGTGCCCTCCGTGCTTCCGTGGTGAACCCCGTCGTGAACCCTCTCACGGCACCGGCTCCGGAACTGCCGCGAGCAGGGTCCGGGTGTACTCGTGGGTCGGGCGATCGATGATCTCCTCGCGCGAGCCGATCTCGACGATCTTCCCGCCGTACATGACGGCGATCCGCGCGCAGAGATGGTGCACGACGGCCATGTCGTGACTGATGAACAGGTAGGCGAGCCGGTGCTCGTCCTGGAGATCCTTGAGCAGGTTGAGGATCTGCGACTGGATCGACACGTCCAGCGCCGACGTGGGCTCGTCGCAGATGATCAGGCGGGGCTTCAACGCCAGCGCCCGGGCGATGCAGATCCGCTGACGCTGGCCGCCCGAGAACTCGTGCGGATACCGGTCCGCCGCCTGGGCCCACATGCCGCAGCGCTCCAGCAGATCGGCGACCTCGCGTTTCAGCGCGGCTCCGCGGGCGAGCCCGTGCACGACGAGCGGCTCACCGACGATCTGTCCGACCCGCATGCGCGGGTTCATCGAGCCCGCCGGGTCCTGGAAGATGATCTGCATCTCGCGCCGCACCGCCCGCATCGACCTCGCGTCGAGGTCGAGCAGCGACCGCCCGGCGAACGACACCGTGCCGCCCGTCGCCGGAATCAGCCGCAGAATCGTGCGCCCGACCGTCGTCTTGCCGCAGCCGGATTCGCCGACCAGACCAAGCGTCTCCCCTTCATGCAGATCGAACGACACGCCGTCGACGGCCTTCGTGAAGCCGGCCGCCCGCTGGAGCAGGCCGCGGCGGATCGGGAACCACGTGCGCAGATCGCGGACGCGCAGCAGCGGCGGCGCATCGGCGGGAGCGGGGGCGTCGGATGCGGGTCGGGTCGCAACGGTCATGACGTCGGTCATGGTACCGGGCGGGCGGGTCAGCGGAGCGGGACCTCGATGGGATCCGTCTCGCCGGGATTGACGACCGTCAGCAGGACGCCGCGCCGGACCACGTACTCGACGCGCATGAGGCGGGCGTAGAACTCGTCGACCGTGCCGACGTTGCGGTCGTGGACGCGGGTGAGCACGGCGCCGGGCTTCACGCCGGCGCGCTGCAGGGCGGAGCCCGGCGCGATGGTCTCGATGACGACGCCCCGCCGGTACGGGACGCCCCGGGCGGCGGCGAGTTCCGGCGTCGCGGTCGTGAGCGTGCGGAATCCGAAGGCGTCGAGGAGTTCCCGGAGTGGCGGCGCGAGGAGTTTGATGGTGTCGAGTCGCCCGAGGGTGATGTCGATCGCTCGCGGCCCATCGTCGCCGCTGCGCCAGATCGTGATCGCGAGCCGGTCGCCGGGCATGGACGAGGAGATCATGGACCGGAGTTGTTCGAGGGATCCCACCGCGGTGCCGCGGACGTGCGTGATGACGTCGTTGCGCTGGAGTCCGGCGTCGTCGGCGGGACTGTCGGGCTCGACGTAGACGACTTCGACGCCGTTGCCGGTGAACCCGGTCTTTCGGGCGCGGAGTTCGCGGTCGGGATCGTACCGGTCGTCGACGTCGCGCAGGCGCACGCCGACGTACCCGCGCGAGACCTCGCGGTGTTCGATGAGCTGGTCCACGACGGACTCGATCATCTCGATCGGGATCGCCAGGCC
>JAGQOI010000061.1 GCA_020427625.1 Phycisphaerales bacterium
GAGATCGGGGAGAGAAGGCCGAGCAGGGGGGAGGACATCGGCCGGAACGGCTGGGCCGGCGCCTCGAAGGCGACGCGACGTTCGAAGGGCAGCAGCGGTTCCTGGAGGTCGCCGCCCGCATCGCGCGCGAGCGCCGGCTGTCGCGGTTCGCGTACGGCGCGACGATGCCGGATTGATGCGGTGGTCGGGCCGACCGCGTCGCGGGCCGCGCGTCCGGGCTTGAATGAGGTGACGACATGAACGAAGCGGATCTGAACGCCCGACTGAAGGAACTGTACCAGCCGCCCGCGAACGACTTCGTCCTCGTGGACGTGCCGGAGATGCGCTACATCATGATCGACGGGCGGGGCGCCGAGGATCGGGCCGCGCTCGAGCATGCGCGGACGTGGCTCTTCGCGGTGATCCAACCGATCCGGCCGATCGTCAAGGCGCGCATGGGGAAGCACTTCGTGGAGCCGCCGCTCGAATGCCTCTGGTGGGCGGACGACGCGCACGACTTCGTCCGTGCGGAGAAGTCGACGCTGCGCTGGCGCATGATGATCGTCTTCGAGCCGGACTGGCTGACGGCGGAGGTGTTCGATGACGGCGTCGCCCAGGCGACCTCGCGCCTCGGCGAGCCGCCCTCGAGTCTCCGGCTGGAGCGACATCACGAAGGTCTGAGCGCGCAGATCATGTTCGTCGGCCCGAACCGCGAGACCGGCCCGGTCATTGCGCGGCTGCACACCGAGTTCCTGCCCGCCCGGCAGTTGACGCCCAACGGGCGCCACCACGAGATCTACCTGAACGACCCGAGCCGCGTCGCGCCGGAGAAGGTGAAGACGGTCCTCCGCCAGCCCGTGCGAGCGGAATGACACCGGTGCGCGGCCGCGCGATCAGTTGCGTGTGCCGCTCGGACGGGGGACGTGCTGATCGATCAGGATCGGGTTGCCGTCGGGGTCGACCAGGATGAAGCTCGTCGGTCCGGTCGTGGACTCGTCGGCCTCGGTGCTGAAGGTGAGTCCCCGGTCCTTCAGCGTGCGCTGGAGGTCGCGGGCGTCCTCGAAGGTGGGCAGCGGGTTGGCCGCCCGATCCCAGCCGGGGTTGAACGTGAGGATGTTCCGGTCGAACATGTCCTGGAAGAGCCCGATCGTGCTCGTCTCGTTCTGCATGATCAGGTAGGTCCGGGCATCGCCGCCGAAGACGCGGAATCCGAGCGCCTCGTAGAACGCGCGGGATGCGTCCAGGTCCTTCACCGCGAGACTGACCGAGAAGTTGCCGAGTTGCATGGAATCCTCCGGCGCTTCGACGGTGGTGGCGGATTGCGTGGCCGGCATCGCGGCGCATCCGCCGAGCACGCACAGCAGCATCGTCATCGTGAATCGCAGCATGAACGCCTCCTTCGCGTACGCATCATCCGCCCGTCGGCGGCTGCCAGAGTTCCACCCGGTTGCCTTCCGGGTCCATGACCCAGCCGAACTTGCCGTACTCGGACTCGTCCACCTTCTCGTCCACGTCGCACCCTTCCTCGCGCAACGTGGCGAGCAGGGCGTCGAGGTCGTCGACTCGATAGTTGATCATGAAGCTCGACGCGCTCGGCGCGAAGTACGAGGTGTCGTCCTTGAACGGGTTCCAGATGGTGGCGCCGGCCCCGCTCGGATTGTCTTCGGCCCAGCGGAACGTGACCCCGCCCCAGGCCTCGACGTTCATGCCCAGGTGAGTTCGATACCACTCGCCCAACGCCTTCGGGTCCCTGGCCTTGAAGAACACGCCGCCGATGCCTGTGACACGTCTCATCTGCGCCTCCTGAAGCGTCGAGTCGTCGACCCGCCCGGTGGTAGCCTAACACCGAAGCGGCAGACCGCCATGGCGGTGTCGCGCGGGTCGGCCGGCCGACGATCCGGGGCCGAACGGACGTCCGTGCGCGGGTCGCCAATGCAGATGGCCCCGGCACCTGCCGAGGCCATCAAGCCTGCCGAATCGGGCTGAGAGGATTCGAACCTCCGACCTTCTGACCCCCAGTCAGACGCGCTAACCAAGCTGCGCTACAGCCCGTATGGAAATTGGTCCAGGCCCGGCGGGTGGCCGGGGCGGCGAAAGCGGACAGGGTGGGATTCGAACCCACGGTACGGACAAGCCGTACACAGCATTTCCAGTGCTGCTCCTTCAGCCGCTCGGACACCTGTCCGGTCGGGTCAAGACAGCATAGTGTATCCGCATGAGCGGATCCCTCAAGCCGCCGCGACCATCCACCGTCGGCATTCTCATTCTCGACAAGCCCGTCGGACGCACCTCCATGCAGGCGGTCGCGACGGTGCGTCGGCGCGCGGGCGGCGTGCGGACCGGTCACGCGGGCACGCTGGACCCGCTCGCGACGGGCGTGCTCGTCATCGCGCTCGGGCGCGCGACGAAGTCCATCGACCGCCTCATGGCGACCGACAAGCGCTATCGGACCGAGATCGACCTCTCCGCGTTCACCACTACCGACGACCGCGAGGGCGAACGCACCGAGGTCGACGTCGTCACGCCGCCGTCGCGCGAGGCCGTCGAGGCCGCCCTGGCGCGGTTCGTCGGACCGATCATGCAGGCGCCGCCGACGTTCAGTGCCGTGAAGATCGGCGGACGTCGCGCCTACCAGCTCGCCCGGCGCGGGCGCCCGGCGGACATCCCGGCCCGTCCGGTGACCATTCACGCCCTGCGGCTCGACGCCTACGACTACCCTCGGCTGGAGATCAGCATCCACTGCGGCAAGGGCGTGTACGTGCGCAGCCTCGCGCGGAACCTCGGCGAGGCGCTCGGGACCGGCGGGCACTGCGCCTGGATCCGACGAACCGCCGTCGGACCGTTCACCGTGGACGAGGCCATGACCCTCGATGCGGTTCCCGATCCCCTGGAGGAGGCGATGCTCATCTCGATCGACGACGCCATGGCCCGCGTCGAGGCGGACGGCGCGTCCGGGCCCGTGACGTCAGTCGGCGGCGGTTGACGCCGCGTCTGCCGCGGCCCGGCGGGCGATCTGGGCGGCACGGTCCATCCGGAACATGTGGATGATGAGCAGTCCCATGCCGGCGAGGAGCATGACGTCGGCGACGTTGTAGACCCAGGGGAAGATCTCGTTCGATCCGCCGGGCCAGTGGAGGCCGAACGGCAGGTGCCAGTCGGGCAGCATGCGGAGGAAGTCGCGGACGGCGCCGACGGTGATCCGATCGATGAGGTTGCCGATGCCGCCGGCGAGCACGAGCCCGATCGCGACGTGGGCCATGTGGTGGCGCGACGTCGTCCATCGCGCGAACAGCAGCGTCCCGATGCCCAGCGCGAGCACGGTGAACCCGATGAGGAAGATCCGCTGGTTCTCGAACAGCCCGAAGACGGCGCCGCGGTTGAGCACGAGCTCGAAGTCGAGCAGGCGACCGGGCAGGACGTGGCGGGGCACATGGGGGGGGATGGGCTGATAGGTCGGATCGGCGAGGAGCCGATCGTGATCGATGACGACCGGCGTGCCCGCGATGGTGCGGAATGCCCACGACTTCGAGCCGAGATCGACGGCCAGCCCGCCGAGCAGGACGACCACGAGGGTGATCCAGGCGACGGGAGATCGCGTCGCGGCCGGCGCCGTCATGTCAGGCCGCGTCCGCTCTCGAGTTGCATGCGCGCCTGCACGGTGTACCGGGCCCACGGCTTGGCTTCGAGTCGCATCTTCGGGATCGGCTTCCCGGTGAGTTCGCAGACGCCGTAGGTTCGATCCTGGATGCGGCGCAGGGCGTCGTCGATCTCACGGATGCGTTCCCGCTCGGTCTCGGCGAGTCCGAGCATGAAGTCCTGGTCGTAGGTGTCGGTGCCGAGATCCGCCATGTGAATCGGCATGTGCGACATGCCGTCGGCGTTCGCCCGCAGGGCCTCGGCCTCCATCGCGCTGAGGTCGCCCGCGACCTCGGCCCGCTTGATGAGCAGGAGGTTGCGGTAGTGATTGAGTTCCTTGCGCCCGAGCTTCGTCTTGACCTTCTTCGCCGTCGGGGCTTCCTCGGCCTTGGTCTTCTTCGACGCGGCCGCGCGCGAGGTTCGCGTGGGACGGGCCGCCGGCGGACGACTCCCGCCCGAGATCATCCGGACGCGCCGACCGGCGATGTACACGTAGCC
>JAGQOI010000062.1 GCA_020427625.1 Phycisphaerales bacterium
GATGTTCCGTCCGGACAACCCGCTGCTGCCGAACTACCGGCACCTGCCCGTGGGGTATCACGGGCGCGCGAGCTCGATCGTCCCGAGCGGCACGGTCGTGCGCCGCCCGATGGGACAGACCATGGCCGACGGCGCCGAGGCGCCGACCTTCGGTCCCTCGCGCCTGCTCGACTACGAACTCGAACTCGGCTTCTTCGTCGGTCCGGGCAACCCGATCGGCACCCGCGTCACGATGGCCGAGGCGGCGTCGCGCATCTTCGGCATGTGCATCGTCAACGACTGGTCCGCGCGGGACGTCCAGAAGTGGGAGTACCAGCCGCTCGGACCCTTCAACGCGAAGAACTTCGCGACGACCGTCAGCCCGTGGATCGTGACGCTCGACGCGCTCGCGCCGTTCCGCATTCCCGGCCCGCCCCGCGGACACGACGACCCGCCGCTGCTCGACTACCTCCGGCCCGTCGACGACATGGGACTCGATCTCACCGTCGAGGCGGCGCTGTGCTCGCCCGCCATGCGCGAGCGCGGCCTCGCGCCGCATCGACTCAGCCGCGGCAGCTTCGCCGACATGTACTGGACCATCGCCCAGATGCTCGTCCACCACACCTCGACCGGATGCAACCTCCGACCCGGCGACATGATGGCGAGCGGAACCATCTCCGGACCGTCCGAAGGCGCCCGCGGCTGCATGCTCGAACTCACGTGGCGCGGCACGAAGCCCGTCGACCTGCCCGACGGCACCCAGCGGAAGTTCCTCGCCGACGGCGACGAAGTCATCATCACCGCCTACGCGAAGCGCGCCGGCGCGAAGCGCATCGGCTTCGGCGAGTGCCGCGGCATCATCGGCCCGGCCGCCTGACGCCCGCGTCGACGTCGCTACCAGCCGCGATCCTCGCGCACCGTGCTGATCACGAGGTCGGCGGTCACGACGTTCGGCGGCGACGGCTCGTCGATGTCGCGCCCGCCGTCGTCGACGCCGTCCGCACCGAGACTGTAGAGCAGGTACGGACGTCCGTCGGGATCGTTCGCCAGAAGCCGGTAGCCGAAGGGCCCGGCGGTAATGGGATCGAGCGGCAGGGAAGGCAGAATCCCCGGCACCAGCGCGTCCAGCGTCGCCGGCCACGTGCCGTGACGGGCATGGTGCAGTTCGAGGGCGACCATGATTCGGACGCCCGCGAACGTCGACGCCGCGGCATCACGTTGATCGGCCGCGCCCTGCAGCGTCGGAAGCAGGCCCGTCACGAGCGAGAACCGGTTGGACAGCGCGGCCGGGCCGAACGGCTGGACCGGCAGTCCCGCGCGTTGGGCCAGCGGCATCGCGAGCCGGACCTGAAGCGCCTCGTACATCGAGTCGATGACGTCCACCGTCTCGCGCCGGGAGGCGAGGTAGAACCGCGACAGGGCGGCTCCGGCGAACCCGCGCGGCGGCTCGCTGCCGGTCATGCTCCAGTCGCCGAGGAACTCCGCGAAACGGTCGAGGAGCGCGTGCCCGTCGCCTGCGCCGTCATCGGTGAACGTCCGCTGGATGATGTCGTGCAAGGCGAGACGCTCGCCCTCGATCCCGATCCGGGTCGCCCGCGGCGCGAAGCGGTCCATGGCGTCGAGCATTCGACGAGCCGCAGCTTCCGGATACGTGTGTTCGATCAGCTCGGGCGCCACCTCCGACAGCACGAGCGACCGGATCGAGTCCGCGACGAGCATGCTGATCAGGATGGGCTGCTCGATGGCGGAGGCGAGACCGAGAATGCGTTCGAACGATCGCGCGGCGGCGTCGTAGTCGCCGGCCTCGGCGCTCAGGCGCATGTGCGCCGCGAGGGCGAACGCAAGGAGGCGGGCGCGACCGAGTTCCTGCATGAAGATCGCGTGCACGCCGTCCGGACCCGAGAAGTCACGTACGGCCGGGCCGCCGGCGATCACGGCATCGAGATCGGCGAGGATCGAACTCGTCGCGAGCCGCGCGAGGAACCGGCGCTCCGCGTCGATGTCGTCGGGCACATCGACGGCGAAGATGATCCGCTCGCATTCAAGGGGCCTGGCGTCGTGCTCGTCGGACGCCTGCATGAGTTCGGCGGTCACGGCCTCGTACAGTTGCTCGTAGTCCACGAGCAGGGCGTCGAGGCGTTCGAACCGAGCCCGGGCGGCGGGCGCGTCGATGTCGGGATCGCTGACGATGAGCTCCTCGATCCGGCGCCCGTAGTCCACCGCGATGGTCGGCTCGCCGCGATAGACCGGCATCACCATCACCACGAATGCCGCGATCGCGATCGCGACGGCGGTGAAGACGACGACGAGGACATTGCGCGGCCGGTACCAGGGCGGCGGCACCGCCTCAGGGCGCGACAACGGGCGGACTCCACGCCTCGAGGCCCATCGCGATCCGCGACAGACGCTTCGTGTCGATCAGGATGCGCTGACCGATCTTCAACTGGAGCCGGTCC
>JAGQOI010000063.1 GCA_020427625.1 Phycisphaerales bacterium
ATGAAGCACGCCGCGCCGAGCGTCGCGGAGGGCGAGACCACCGCGCTCGGGTGCACGATCGGGCGGAGGCGGGCGTCGTCGATGCGCGCGAGCCAGCGTTCGCGGGTGTGCGGGTCGCCGACCGCGGCATGGACGAGGGTGATCTCCGGGTGGGCGTCGAGGACGGCGTCGAGATCGTCGAGCCGACCGAGCCGGGTCACGTCGGGCGGCGTGGCGGCGCGGGGGTCGGGATCATCGTCGAGGGCGCCGAGGACGACGGCGCCGACGGCATGCAGGGCGTCGACGACGACGGCGGCGTGTCCGCCGCGCCCGAGGACCAGCGCGACGTCGGTCTGGTCGGCGATGGGTCGGATCGCGGGTCGGATCATGGGTCGGGCCGTTCGGGAGGTGGTCAGGATGACGCGCGGGCGGGACGGGCGGTGCCCGGCGTCGGCGTGGGCGGCGGGTGTTTCTCGGCGATCGCGCGGTCCCAGTTGCGGTGATAGGGCGCGATCGGGAGTTGTCGGTACGTGCTCCGACATCGGTAACACGTAAGTCGACGTTTCGAAAAAAGGAAGATCGAGACGTCGAGGACGAAGACGACGGACATGGCGACGAGGATGGGTGGCGTCGCGAGTCCGAGGGCGGAGATGATCGCACCGGCGAAGGCGAGGATGACGACGAAGCTCGTGACCTGGGGAAAGGCCCGGTCGCGGAAGAGGTTCGGGCAGCCGCACGCGACGCAGCGCCGGAGCTGCCCGGCGTCATCGACGGCGTTGTCCCAGTGCAGGAAGACTTCGCGCCCGTCGTCGAAGCGCACGCGGGTCGGTCGCTGGGCGGTGTCGACCATGAGTCGGCCGATCTTGCGCCGGGATGCATCGCGGTAATCCAGCAGCATGGCGATTGGATACGATCATACCGCCGGAGGGCGGTGCGCGAACCCGAGGAAAATTCCGGGATCGGTGCGCAGGGAACGGCCGCCGGCTGCGTAGAGATTGGGTCCGGTGGTCAGGTTGCAGTGTTCCTCACGTTCGATCATCTCTTCCGAGGAAACTCCCATGAAATCCCGTCTCCTGCAGCCGCGCGTGCTCGCGCTCGCGGTGTCCCTCGTCCTCGTCGCGACGCATGCGTCCGGCGGCACGATCCACGTGAACGGCGCGTGCGGCAACGACGCATGGACCGGCGCCAGTGATCTCTGTGTGGCTCCGAACGGTCCGAAGCAGCACATCAAGACGGCCATCGCCGCCGCCGCGTCGGGCGACGTCGTGCTCATCGCCGACGGTGTGTACACGGGTATCGACAATCGGTCGGCGATCATCTCGAAGGCGATCACGGTCCGGTCGGCCAACGGCCCGGACGCGTGCATCGTCGATTGCGAGGAGATCGGGCGCGCCTACGGCGCGAACAATGCACCCGGTCTCGTGACCGTTGAAGGCATCACGTTCCGGAACACTGCGGGCACCGGCAACGGTTCGCTGTTCCGCGTCGATCACTCGACCATGGCGTACATCAACTGCACGTTCGACACGCACTTCGGTTCGAATGCGCCGTCGGCGATCTCCGTGTTTGCGGGATCCACGCTTCACATGACGGACTGTCGAGTCTTCGACATGACGACGTTCGGGACGGGCCTCTTCGGGCACAGCACGAATGCGAACAATCCCGCGGCTCTGACCCTTCGTGACTGCGTATTCGCCGGGAATCTGACGGGCGGCATCGGCGGCGCCGTGTTGGCCGTGACCAATGTCGCGACGGCGATCGTGAACTGCCAGTTCATCGACAACGATGCCGGCCCAACGGGCGGCGCGGTGGTGGTCGGCAATGCCTCGTTGGCCAACAGCACGTTCAGTCGAAACGGGTCGCAAGCGGGCGCGCTGACCCTGTACTCGGCGACGATCCATCACTGCACGTTCAGCGCACAACGCACGTCCGACATCGAGCAGTACGACGCTCCGGTGTCCATCAGCAACAGCATCCTGTGGAATTCGGCCGCCGATCCGATCGATACCCATTACGAGAACCTCACCATCACCTTCTCGGATGTCCAGGGCGGGTGGCCGGGCAGCGGCAACATCGACGCCGACCCGCTCTTCGTGCAGCCGGGATCGGACGATGTGCGGCTGGGGATCGGTTCGCCCTGCGTCGACGCGGGCAACGTGGCGCTGCTGCCGGCGGACGTGCTCGATCTCGACGACGACGGCGACACGACCGAGGCGCTGCCGCTCGATGCCGACGGGGAGCCCCGCGTGCAGGGCGCCGGGGTCGACATGGGCGCGTACGAGGGCGAAGGCGCGGTGCAGGTGCCGCAGGCGAGCGAGGAGGACATCGACATGGGCGAGACGGTGGTCCTCGTCCCCGAGGGGGTTCCGTTCAATCCGCTCGTCGCGCCGGCGGTGATCCTCACGAACACCAGCGGCCCGGACGACGGCACGTACCTCGTCACCCAACTCCCGTGGAATCCGCATCCGCTCGGCGGCGGCTACACGGAGTTCGCGGCCGTGCTCGCGATGTCCACCACCATGCCCGACGGGACATACCTCTCGAGACCGATGATCACGTTCACGGCCGCGGATCTGCTCGGCGCCGATCCGACCGCGGTCGTGGTCTCCGGCTGGAGCGAGTCACTCGACACCTGGGCGCTCGGGGTCTCGCTCAACGCGCAGGACTCGCCCGGACACGACGGCCCGGTGGGCGATCGCATCGTGAGCGTCGGTCCCGGTCCGTGGAACCTCTCCAACGACATCGGCGATCACGGCGTGTACTGGGACCCGGAGGCGGGCCAGGGCTTCGCGTGGGCGAACATCGACGTGCCGGGCGAGTACGCGGCCGGCGTGCCGACGTGCCTCGGCGACTGCGGTCCGGGCGGCGGGAACGGTCTGGTCGACGCGGACGACGTGTCGTCGATCCTCAGTCATTGGGGCGATGCCGGCGGGTTCACGGTCTGCGACCTCGATCTCGACGGCACGGTGGACGCGGCCGACCTCGCGATGGTGCTCGCCAACTTCGGTCCGTGCACGCCGACGAGCCTGCCGTCGTCCGCGGTGCCGCCGTCGCGCCTGGAGTACGTGCGCTGGGGCGTCGTGACCGACGACCTCGGCGGCGACGTCGACGGTGACGGGCGGATCGACGCGACGGACCTCGCGCATGTGCTCGCATCGTGGACCGGCGACGGCGCCGGGTCGCGCGGGCGCATGCGGGGCGATCTGACCGGTGACGGTCGCGTCGATGCCGCGGATGTGAATCGTCTGCTCGGTCGTCGCCGACGCTGACGCCGATTCCGAACCTCTTTCCTCTGCCCGAGTGACCGACCGGCCCGATGCCGGTCGGTCACTCTCGCTCGTCCGGGCGACGCGCGTACAATCCGGCCTTCCCTCAACTCCCGGAGACGGCGCGTGGACTGGTACATTCCCCTGCTCATCTTCTGCGCGCGGATCATGGACGTGTCGATCGGCACCGTCCGGATGATCCTCGTCATTTCCGGCGTGAAGTACGTCGCGGCGATGCTCGGCTTCGTCGAGGTGCTCATCTGGGCGCTCGCGGTCGGCGGCGTGATCAAGTTCCTCACGGAACCGATCGCCCTCATCGCGTACGGGTCGGGCTTCGCGACGGGCACGCTGATCGGCATGACGATCGAGGACCGCATCGCCATCGGGCACCGCATCATCCGCATCATCAATCCGAAGCCGGACATCGACGTGTCGGCCATGCTCCGGGATCGCGAGTACCGCGTCACCCGCATCGAGGGATCGGGCATGCACGGGCCGGTCGAGGTCGCCTTCCTGATCGTCCGTCGTCGCATCGTCCCGGCCGTGCTCGATCTCGTCCGCGATCTCGCGCCCGAGGCCTTCGTCACCATCGAACGCGCCGATCCCGCGTCCGTCGTCTCGTCCGGACCGAACCGGCGCGTCGCACGCTGGTCGCTCGGCAAGTTCGGCGGCATCCGGAAGTAGTCGGGGTCAGGGCGCGGGCGACTCCGCGAGGGCGCGGCGAGCGCGGGCGAGGTTGGCGGCGATGTCCGCGTCATCCGGGCGCAGGCGAGCGGCGATCTCGAAGTGTCGGATCGCGTCGAGATGGTCGCCGCGCCGACCGTACGCCGCGCCGAGATAGTTGTGGGCCGTTCCGTCGTTCGGGTTCCCGCGGAGGGTGGTGTCGAGGAACGGGATCGCCTCGTCGTCACGTCCGGCGGCGAGGAGGACGAACGCCATGCCGCGGTTCGTGTTCGGGTCGTCGGGACGGATGTCGAGCGCCATGGTGAGTCGGATGAGCGCCTCCTCCATGCGCCCGGCGCGGATGAGCAGATCGGCCATGAGGCGCTGGGCGGCGAGGTTGCGGGGGTTCAGCGACGTCACCTCGACGAGGCGGCGGATCGCCTCCGCGGCGTCGCGCGGCGGATCGGACGTTTCCACGAGTCGGAGCGTCGCGTGCGCGACCATGTCGTTGACGTTCGTCGCCTGGAGGGCCGCGACGGCGTCGCGCATCGACGGCGCGAGCGGCGTCGGGAGGACCCGGTCGACGGGTTCCAGCACGGGGCGCAGGGCGTCGACGATGGCGATCTCGTTGCGGTCGAGCGATCGCGGGCGTGCGGTGGCGTATTCGAGTTCCGGGCGATCGTCGCCGTACGGCCGCGCGTCGCCGGCGACGGTCGCGAGTCCGTCGGGCCCGCACAGGAATCCGGCGAGGAACACCGCGGGGTGGACGAGCCACTCGTCGGGCCCGCCCCAGTAGGCGTAGCGGAGATCGTCGCGGAGGACGGGATCGCTCGTGGCGTCGGCGTGTCGCCGCGGGTCGACGGTCGCGTCGTCGTCCCGGACGCCGAGCAGGAGCAGTTCGGACGTGTTGTACCAGAGCATGCTCTGCGGGAAGACGGTGATGAAGGACGCGATGAGGCGTCGGAACTCCTCGACGGTGAGGAACGGCAGGGGCACGAACTGTGCGATGACGCCGCCGGGTTCGAGGCGGTCCGACGCGAGTCGGTAGAAGTCCTCGGTGTAGAACGTCGCGACGCCGGGGCGGAAGAGTTGTCCGACCTCGAGCGAGATGACATCGTAGGTCGAGGCGGTCCGGGCGATGTGGTGGCGTCCGTCGGCGCGGAGCAGGGTGACGCGCGGATCGTCCATCCATGATCCGTCGAAGTGGGCGGGCACGAACTCGAAGAGGGCCGGTTCGATGTCGACGCAGTCGAGCGCGTCGATGTCGTGCATGAGGAAGCGGCGCGGCGTCTGGCCGGTGCCGATGCCGACGACGAGCACGCGCTTCGGATGCGCGTGCACGAGCATGGGCACGTGCGCCGCCATGAACTGGTGGTTCTTCCGGTCCTCGCCCTGCCACCAGCGATCGATCTCGAGCTGGAGCACGTGGCCGGCGCGCACGACGGCGAGGTTCGACGACCAGCCCTCGCGATGATCGACGAGACGATCGCGCGCGCCGAGGAAGTCGGCGGGCAGACGCGTGCCCGTCAGCACGGGGATGGCGAACCAGGCGCCGGCGGCGAGCACGCCGGCGCCGAACAGGAGGCGCCGGTGGCCCGGCGCTCCGAGCGCGGTCCACGCGATGAGGCCGGAGACGATCGACAGCGCGCTCAGCGTGCGCACGCTGACGTCCAGCCCGAATCGGGGCAGGCCGATGAAGCCGATCGCCAGCGCGCCGAGGATGCCGCCGAACGTGTTCACGGCCGTCATCACCCCGACGCCGAGTCCCGCCTGCGCGGGATCGCGCAGGACCATGCGGACGGCGAGCGGAAAGGCCGCGCCGGAGAGGATTGCCGTCGGCAGCAGGAGCAGGCCGTACGTGCCCAGTCCGCCGCCGAGTCGATGCCAGAAGGCCGCCGGCAGCAGGAGCGTGCCGAGGAGGAGGAGCCCGGTCGCGACCTGGAGCGCGCCGAACGCCGCGGCTCGGGCGGCGGTCCGGTCGAACCATCGCGCCGTGAGCCAGCTTCCGGCGACGATGCCGACGAGCACGATGGTCAGCGTGATGGTGTAGGTGTGGACCGTGTTCGGCACGAGCAGCGCGAGAAAGCGCGTCCAGACGACCTCGGCGCCGAGGGCGACGAAGCCCGTGCCGAGGAACAGCAGACCGACGATGATCCGCCGCCCGCGAGCGCCGCCGGTCGTGACGTCCGCGACCGGTGCCGCCGGCGCGGCCGCGGGCGGGACGCGCAGGCGCCACGCGACGATCCCGACGAGGACGTTCAGCGCCGCGGCGAGCATGATCGACCCGCGCAGGCCGATCATCGGCAGCAGCACGAACCCGGTCGCCGCGCACCCGAGCGCGGCACCGAGCGTGTTCGCGCCGTACAGGAACCCGACGGATCGCGCGATGCGGTCGGCGCGGACGACGAACCGGCGGCAGAACAGCGGGAGCGTCGCGCCCATGATGACGGTCGGCGGCAGGAGGATGGCGGCGACGATGATCGTGCGTGCCGCGCCGACCGCGACCGGCGAGCCGCCGAGGGCGCGGGCGAGTCGGTCGTCCAGGGGCGCGCCGATCGCGAACAGCAGCGGCGTGCCGAGCGCGACGACGGCGAGGATGAGTTCGAGGACGGCGTAGAGTCGCAGGGGATGGGTCGATCGCTGGGCGACGCGCCCGAACAGGGCGCTGCCGAGGGCGATGCCGCCGAAGAAGACCGCGAGCA
>JAGQOI010000064.1 GCA_020427625.1 Phycisphaerales bacterium
GGGGCCGCGTCCGGCTCGGGGGCATCGGTGGGCGCGGGTCGGGCCTGGGGCTGGACGTTGGCGACGAGTTTGCCTCGGAAGACGAGGTCGGTCACTCGATCGCGGATGGACTCCTGCATCTCGTCGAACAGTCGGGCGCCTTCGCGTTTGAACTCGATGCGCGGGTCCTTCTGGCTGAAGGACCGGAGGCCGATGGTCTCCTTGACCTGGTCCATCGCGTGCAGGTGGTCCTTCCACGCCCGGTCGTAGATCTGGAGGAGGATCCAGCGTTCGAACTGGGTGAGTTCGGCCCGCATCGCGTTGCGGATCTTCGTCTGCGCGACCTCGCGCAGGTCGGTTTCGGCGCGTTCGTACTCGGCGGGACTGAGGCGGACGCGCATGTTCTTCTGGAACCACTCGTCGAGATCCGCGGGGGTCGACGCGGCGGCGACGGCCTTCTCGGCGCGGGCGCGGATGCGGGCGTCATCCCAGGTCTCGGCCTCGGCGATGAGTCGTTCGCGGAGTTCGTTGGGGTTGGTCGACGGCAGCGCGGTGGGCGACCACTCGAGTTCGAAGCGCGAGCGCACCCAGTCGCAGAGCTGGCGGAGGGCGCCGTCCGGATGCTGCTGGAACATGGCGGTCGTCGCATCCATGGCGTACTCGACGGGGAACGTGAGTTCGCGGCGGCGATACGCGGCCCGCGCCTTGTCCTTGATGAGTTCGGCCGCGTCCATGGGTGAATCGAGTTCGGCGAAGTCCTCGACCTTGAACTCGCCGTCGAACTTCTTCTTCGCCCAGCCGACGAGTTCGCGGGCGCCGTAGTTCGGCACGAGGAACTGGTCGAGCGGCGCGAGATCGACGGCGTCGATCATGCGTTCGGCGGCCTCCTCGATGCGGCGGATCATCTGGACCGCCGACATGCCCGACAGTTCCGAGAGCTTGAGGCCGGCCTTGAAGTTGCTGTTCGCCCACTCCGACAGTCCGCGGAGGTCCCATTCGGACGGGTCGGTGTCGCTCGGCGCGTACTCGCCCATCGTGACGCGGATGACGGACCCGGCCTCCTCCTTCGCGTTCACGGCCACCATGTTGGCGAGGTCTTCCCGGTCCTTGCCGGTGAAGCGTTCGGCCTCGATGACGACGTTGAGGTGCTCGCGCACCCACTCGGCGATGCAGGTGGAGACGTAGTGAGGGTCGAGGTAGGTCGAGGTCGCGTCCTCGACCGCGACGTCGATCTCGTTGAAGATCGTCTCCTTGACGTTGGTCCCTTCGAGGACGTCCTGGCGGCGGCCGTAGAAGATGCTCCGCTGGTGATCCATGACCTCGTCGTACTCGAGGATGTTCTTGCGGATGAGGAAGTTGCGTTCCTCGACCTTGCGCTGGGCCTTCTCGACGGCGCGGGAGAGCATCGGGTGCTCGATGACGTCGCCTTCCTTCATGCCGAGCTTGCTCAGCAGGGAGAGCGTCTTCTCGCCGGCGAACATCTTCATGAGATCGTCTTCGAGACTCAGGAAGAAGCGCGACGAGCCGCGGTCGCCCTGACGTCCGGAGCGTCCTCGGAGCTGGTTGTCGATGCGCCGGGACTCGTGGCGCTCGGTGCCGATGACGTGCAGGCCGCCCATCGCCTCGGTGTTCGGGAAGAGGCGGAGTCGGTGCAGGAGGGAGCTGCCGGACTGGTCGAGTTCGTCGCGGAGCTGGTCGTCGGAGAGCGACGCGATCTTCTTCGGCGCGAGGGAGGTGTGGATCGCGGCCCAGTCCTCGAGGAGGCGGCGCCGGATCTCGGCGTCGGACATCGCCTCGGCGTCCTTCTTCGTGACGCCGTCGACGCTCGCGACGAGATGCCGGTAGCAGGCGGCGACGATGTCGTCCTCGGGCATGTCCGGCGTGACGTGACGCGGGCAGATGCCGCGACGCTTCCAGTGATCGATGAGGACCGCGGGCTCGCACGGGCCGAGCTTGATGTCGGTGCCGCGCCCGGCCATGTTCGTCGCGATCATGACCGCGCCGAGCGTACCGGCCTTGACGATGATGTCGGCCTCGCGGTCGTGCTGCTTGGCGTTGAGCACTTCGTGCCGGATGCTGTGCTTCTTCGTGAGCATCTCGCTGAGCATCTCGGAGCGTTCGACGCTGGTGGTGCCGACGAGCACGGGACGTCCGCAGTCGTGGAACGTCTTGACCTCGTCGACGATGGCGTCCCACTTGTCCTTCTGCGAGAGGAACACGAAGTCGTTGCGGTCGTTGCGGACGACGGGCACGTTGGTGGGGATGACGACGACGTCGAGCCTGTAGATCTCGCAGTACTCGGTCGCCTCGGTGTCGGCGGTGCCGGTCATGCCCGCGACCTTGTCGTACATCTTGTAGAAGTCCTGGATGGTGACGGTCGCCATCGTCTGCGTCTCCTGCTTGATGGGGACGCCTTCCTTCGCCTCGACCGACTGGTGCAGGCCGTCGGACCACTGGCGGCCGATCATCTTGCGGCCGGTGTTCTGGTCGACGATGATCACGCCCATCTGACCGTTCTCGTCGTTCTGGACGACGTAGTCGCGATCGCGCTGGTAGACCGTGTGGGCGCGGATCGCGTTCTCGAGCAGGTGCGGGAGGTCGATGTTGTCGCCGACGTAGAACGAGCCGACGCCGGCCTCCTTCTGGGCGGCGGCGATGCCTTCGTGCGTGAGACTCGCCTTCTTCTTGTCGAGTTCGACCTCGTAGAACTGCGTGTACCGGTCGCGCTCGGCTTCGAGCGGCGCGAGCTGCTTGCGCTTCGCCTCGAGTTCGGCCTTCATCGCCGGCACCATCGTCTTGTCGCGGGCGTTGCGGATGTCGCCCTCCAGACCGGCGATGTCGACGAGGCACGACTGCACCCGCTGGTCCGCCGCGTCCCACGCCTCCTGGATCTGCACGAGGTGTCGGGCGAGCCGATCGGCCAGTTCGTAGCGGGGGCGGTACTCGTGGGCGAGTCCGGAGATGATGAGCGGCGTGCGGGCCTCGTCGATGAGCACCGAGTCGACCTCGTCGACGATCGCGAAGTCGCGATTGCGCTGGAACTGCTCGGCGAGCGACGTCTTCATGTTGTCGCGCAGGTAGTCGAAGCCGAACTCGCTCGTGGTGCCGTAGACGACGTCGCACTGGTACGCCGCGTACTTCATCTGCGGGGCCTGCATGTGCTGCGGATGGATCGCGCCGACCGTGAGTCCGAGGGCGTGATAGAACGGGTAGGTCCAGTCGCGGTCGCGCTGGACGAGGTACTCGTTGACGGTGACGACATGCACCTGCTGGCGCTCGATCGCGGCGAGGTAGGTCGCGAGCGGCGCGACGATCGTCTTGCCCTCGCCCGTCTTCATCTCGGCGATGCGACCCTCGTAGAGCACCATGCCGCCGATGATCTGCACGTCGAACGGACGGGCGCGGAAGGGCGGGCGGGACTCGGGGTACAGGGCCCGGACCGCCTCGTACAGGGCCGGCGGAATCGACACGAACCGCCAGGCCGGGACCATCTCCGTGCAGCCGAGCAGTTCGTCGAGCGGCGGCCTGTCCTCGGTGCGGTCGATCTCGGCCTTCACCTCGTCGTACAACCGGCGGGCCGCGTCCGGGAGACGGGCGGGATCGAACGACTCCTCCGGATTGAAGATGTTGCGGATGCCGACGGCACGGTCCATCGCCTCGCGGGCGACCGCGAACACCTCGGGAATGAGATCCGTCGGCTTCGCGCCGTCGGCGACGCGCTGACGAAACATCTCGGTCTTCGCGCGAAGCTCGTCGTCGGTCAGAAGACGGGTCTCCGCCTCGTGCGACGAGACCTCGTCGACGATGGTCAGATATCGCTTCACCATGCGCTCGTTGTGCGAACCGAACACCTTGCGCATCACCTTGCCGATCACGGGAACCGCCATGACATACCTCTTCTGGACTGGAATCGCTGGATTGCGTGGGCGCCACCCGCCGCGAGACGACGGGCTCGTTTCGACCATCCGGGCGGATGGCCGGAGGAACGGCCGCGCGGCCGCTCCTGCACTGGAAACGTCGCTCACGCGCGAGGCGGCGGCAGCGCCAGCAGGCGATCGCCGACATGGGCGTCGGGCACGATCGGCGCATCCGTCACCGGTCGGGTCGAGACCCCCGACACCGGCGCCGTCGCGAAGTACGGGCCGCCCGGAATGACCGCGTGATCGCCGGTGAGGAGATCACGGGCCGCCGCGGCGACCGCCGCCGCCACGAGCCGCACCGCCGGTGAGTCGACGCCCGGACGCGATGCCGCGCGAGCCATCGGGACCGACCACTGCGACGACGCCATCGTGAACAGGGTCACGAGCGTCGTCGCGGCGACGGTCGAGAGGGCGTGATGTCGGGATGTGGACTTGGCGGCGGGCATGGCTGACCCTTAAGTATCGTCCCCCTGAGTCGTCCGGACAAGTCCCGCCGGACCGGGGATCTTCGGAACGCCCGAGAATCCCCCCTGTTCAGCCTGAACCGGCGACCCGATTCCTATCATCTCTCCCATGGCCCTCACGGATGACGCCCGCACGCTCGAGTTCCAGGTCACCGGCATGACCTGCGCCGGGTGCGCCGCGAACGTGCAGCGGGCGATCGAACGCCTCCCGGGGATCCGCGACGCGACGGTCAGCCTCGACGCCGCCCTCGCCCGCGTCGCCGGCGCCGATCTCGACCCCGACGCCATCGTCCGCGCGATCGAGGGACGCGGGTTCGGGGCGACCCCGGTCACGCATCGCCCGGACGCGGGGAGCCGACGCTCGGCCATCGAGGCCCGCCAGCACGCCCAGGCCGCGGCCTGGAAACGCCGCGCCATCATCGGCATCGGCCTGTGGATCCCCCTCGAAGCCCTGCACTGGCTCGCGCCGCACGGCTCGTGGATGGGCTGGGTGATGCTCGTCGGGTCGACGATCGTGCTGCTCGCGGCCGGGGGCGGCTTCTTCCGCTCGGCGCTGGCCGCCGCCCGACGCGCCACGACGAACATGGACACGCTCATCTCGATCGGCGCGTTCACC
>JAGQOI010000065.1 GCA_020427625.1 Phycisphaerales bacterium
GACGGGTCACCTCGTGTTCTCGACGCTCCACACGAACGACTCGGCGTCGGCAATCACCCGCCTCATCGACATGGGCGTCAAGCCGTTCCTCGCCGCCAGCTCGATCCAGGCCATCCTCGCCCAGCGTCTCATCCGCATGCTCTGCGAACACTGCCGCGCCGCCGATCCGAGCCCCGACGCCAAGCTCCTGCGCCTCGTGGGCATCTCCGAGGAGGAACGCGAACGCGGGAACATCAGTCGCGCCGTCGGGTGCGCCCGGTGCGGCCAGGTCGGCTTCCGTGGCCGCCGCGGCATCTTCGAGCTGCTCCAGATGAACAGCGAGATCCGCGAACTCGCGTTCGAGCAGGCCTCGCTCGCCCGCATTCGCGAGGCGGCGCGTCGCACCGGCATGCGGAACCTGCTCGGCGACGGCAAGATCAAGATTCTCCGTGGCGCCACGACGCCGAAGGAAGTCGCCCGATTCGCGCAATCCGACCAGGCCTGAACGCGGGGCCCGCCTCACCCGACGGGCCCTCATCCCGGGCATCCACCCCGACCCTCTTCGCCGGCCGACGCGCCGGCGTGAACCGAAGTGACAGCGAGAACCTCTTCCCATGTCAACGATTCAAATCGACCGACTCCTGGACACCGTGATCCGGCAGAACGCCTCCGACCTTCACCTGACGGTCGGACGCAAGCCGACCCTCCGCCTCAACGGCATGTTGCGGAACCTCGACACGAAGGTCCTCGACTCCGACGACATGGTCGCCCTCATGAAGGCCATCACGCCGGAACGCGCCCAGCAGGAACTCCAGGAAGAGGGGTCGTGCGACTACGGATTTGCGTACGGTACGGAAGCCCGCTTCCGCGTCGCCGTCTTCCGCCAGCGTGGCGACATCGCCATCGTCCTCCGCCTCATCCCCAACAAGCTCCTCACCTTCGAGCAGATCGGCCTGCCGCCGATCTGCAAGGAGCTGATCCGTCGTCCGCGTGGCCTGTTCATCGTCACCGGCCCGACGGGCTCGGGCAAGACGACGTCGCTGGCGACGATGATCGACTACATCAACGACAACCTCGACCGGCACATCGTCACGTGCGAGGATCCGATCGAGTACTACCACTACCACAAGAAGTCGGTGGTGAACCAGCGCGAGGTCGGCGTCGACGTGCCGAGCTTCTCCGAGGCCCTCCGTCGCGTGCTGCGTCAGGACACGGACTGCATCCTCGTCGGCGAAATGCGTGACCTGGAGACGATCGAGTCGGCCATCCGGGCGGCCGAGACCGGTCACCTCGTGTTCGCGACGCTGCACACGACCGGCGCGTCCGGCACGATCAACCGCGTGATCGACGCCTTCCCGGTGAACCAGCAGGCCCAGGTCCGGGTCCAGCTGTCCGTCTCCCTCATCTGCGTGCTGAGCCAGGTGCTCCTGAAGCGGGTGGACCGGTCGGGACGCGTCGCGAGCTACGAGTTCCTCGTGGTCACGCCGGCCATCGCGAACCTCATCCGCGAGAACAAGACCTTCCGCATCGACTCCGCCATCCAGACCGGCCGCAAGTTCGGCATGCAACTCCTCGACGACCACCTCTGGAGCCTCTACACCCAGGGGATCATCGCGGCCGACGAGATGATCGACAAGGGCAAGGATCCGGGCGAACTCACCGAGAAGGTGCACCGGGCGGGCGGCACGATCGGGCGGACCGAGCTCGATACGCCGGAGGTCTGAGGCCCGGCCGCGCGGCGGCCGGCCGGCCCGACGCCGGTCGGTCCCGACCCGCCTGTTCGGGTCCCCATGAACCCCGAGACGCACCCCAACCGCACGTTTGAATACTCCAAAATCCAGATGTCTAATGCCTCTGATTGGTCACTTTCCCTTGTGAATTGGATCGTTATGGCCCATGATTGCGTATCGGCTTGAGTGAGGCACTTGAGTCGGCACGTCCAGACGGGTGTTCGGATGCAGACAGGAGACGGCGCGTCTCCGGCACCGGGACACCCGACCCGTCGGGTGCACACGAGCGTCGAGACGCCGGTTCCCGCCATGATGGTGGGAGCCGGACGACCGTCGGGCCGAACCGCGGCCGCGCTCGGAGGCATGCGTCGGGACCGCCATGACGATGGGCAGCCGCGTTCTCGCGACGGATCCGCATGTTCGGAATTCGTCGGGTGAGCGCCGGAGCAAAGCGAATGGTCACGAACCCCATCGACCCGAGCGAACTGAAGGGCCGACGCATCGGCCGCGTGCTGACGAAACTGGGCAAGGTCACCCGCGACCAGGTCCAGGAGGCGCTGAAGCTGCAGCGGACCCGCCGCGAGCCCCTCGGACGTCTGCTCGTGGACCTCGGCCACATCACCGACGCGGACGTCATGCTCGCGCTCGCCGGCCAGGCGGGCATGCAGCTCGTCGACATCGACGCGTCCGCCATCGACCAGGAGATCATCGACGCCCTGCCGGCCGAGACGGCGACGACCTACCAGGTCGTCCCGATCGCCTTCGACGCGGCGACGCGAACGATCACCATCGCCATGAAGAGCCCGGACAACTTCCGGGCCATCGACGACCTGCGGCTGCTCATGGGCTTCAAGGTCGAAGCGGTCGTCGCCGCCCCGGACCAGATCGACAAGGTCATCCAGAAGCGGTACTCGAACGATCAGACGTCGATCTCCAGCATCATGTCGGACATCGACGACTCCGGCGCCCTCGCCGCCCTCCAGGGACGCGGGGACTCGATCGACCTCGAGGACCTCGCCAGCGCGGCCGACGACAACAAGGTCATCCGGCTCGTCAACCTCGTCCTCCTGCACGCCATCAAGGACAAGGCCTCCGACGTCCATTTCGAGCCCTTCGAGGGCGAGTTCAAGATGCGGTATCGCATCGACGGCGTGCTCTACGAGATGGTGCCGCCGCCGCCTCACCTCGCGCTGGCGATCGTCTCACGCATCAAGGTCATGGCCAACCTCGACATCGCCGAACGCCGCCTCCCGCAGGACGGTCGCATCGAACTGACGGTGAACAACAGTCCCGTCGACCTCCGCGTCTCCGTGCTCCCGACCATGTTCGGCGAGTCCGTCGTGATGCGCGTGCTCGACCGTTCGAACGTCCAGCTCGACCTCGACAAGATCGGCCTGCGCGACGACGAACTCCTGACGATGCGCGGCCTCATCCGCAAGCCCAGCGGCATCATCGTCGTGACCGGTCCGACGGGCTCCGGCAAGACGACGACGCTCTACGCCTGCCTGAACGAACTCAACCAGCCCGACACGAAGATCCTCACCGCCGAGGATCCGGTCGAATACGACATCGACGGGCTCGTCCAGTGCCAGATCAACGTCGACCAGGAGCTGACCTTCGGCCGCCTCCTCCGGTCCTTCCTTCGCCAGGATCCCGACATCATCCTCGTCGGCGAGATTCGCGACCTCGAGACCGCCCAGATCGCCATCCAGGCGTCCCTGACCGGTCACCTCGTGTTCACGACGCTGCACACGAACGATGCGCCGTCGTCGGTCCTGCGACTGCTCGACCTCGGCGTCGAGTCGTTCCTGCTCACCGCGACCGTGGAGGCGATCGTCGCCCAGCGACTCGTCCGCCGCATCTGCCTGAAGTGCAAGGAAGAGTACGTGCCGTCCGAAGAGGAGCTCATGGAGCTTCAGCTCCGGCAGAGCATGGTGCAGGGCCAGACGTTCCATCGCGGACGCGGCTGCGACGCCTGCAACGGAAGCGGATTCCGTGGCCGCCGGGCGATCTTCGAGATCATGCCCGTCGACGACCACATTCGTGAACTGATCATGACCCACGCCTCGACCAATGTCCTGCGGGTCGAGGCGCGGAAGGCCGGCATGCGGACGTTGCGCGAGTCGGGTCTGCTGGCGATCTACGAGAGCCAGACGACCATCGACGAAGTGCTGCGTGAGACGATCAACGAAGAGGATTGATTCGGCGAACGCCACGGCGTCCGCACTGTGATTCGAGGAGTCGGTGATGCCCACCTACACGTACGAAGCACTCAACTCGGCCGGCAAGCCCGTCAAGGGCACGGTCGACGCGGGTTCGAGCGAAGAAGCCATTCAGCAGATCAAGGGCCAGGGATACTTCCCGACCTCGGTCCGCGAGCAGAAGGTCAAGGCCGCCGGCGGCGGCAAGGCCGACACGAAGCTCAAGAAGAAGAAGAAACGAGAGTTCTCCTTCGCGATCGGCGGCGTCGGCCAGAAGAAGCTCACGCTGTTCACCCGCCAGTTGTCGACCCTCCAGGACGCCGGTCTGCCGCTCCTGCGGTCCATCCAGATCCTCGAGGCCCAGCAGAAGCCGGGCGCGCTGAAGTCGATCCTCGGCTCCGTCGCCGAGGACATCGAGGCGGGCACGACGCTCTCCGACGCGATGGCCAAGCACCCGCGGGCCTTCGATCGCCTCTACAGCAAGATGGTGAACGCCGGCGAGATCGGCGGTGTGCTCGACGTCATCCTCCAGCGCCTCGCCAACTTCATGGAGAAGGCCCAGCGCCTCCGCCGTCGCATCATCGGCGCCATGATCTACCCGGCCGCGGTCATCATCGTTGCCATCCTCATCGTCACCGGCATCATGTACTTCGTCATCCCGAAGTTCCAGGAGATCTTCAACGACTTCGAGGTCGAACTCCCGGGCATCACGATCTGGCTCATCAACGCGAGCCGCTGGGTCGCCGGCACGGCGAGTCCCAACCAGCACGTCGCCGGATGGATATGGATCCTGTTCACGCCGTTCGTCCTGTGGTTCTTCCTGTGGTTGATACGCAAGACCAATCCCGGACGGGCGGCGACGGACATCATCCGTGTCCGCATCCCCGTCATCGGCGGCCTCGTCCGCAAGACGTCCGTCGCCCGCTTCACGCGGACGCTCGGAACGCTCATCTCCGCCGGCGTGCCGATCCTCGAGGCGATCATGATCACCCGCGACACTTCGGGCAACTACGTCTACGAGAAGGCGCTGACGAGAGTCCACGACTCCATCCGCGAGGGTGAGACCTTCGCGACGCCGCTCCGCGAATCGAAGGTCTGCGACTCCATCGTCGTCAACATGATCGACGTCGGCGAGGAGACCGGTGAGCTCGACACGATGCTCATGAAGATCGCCGACAATTACGACGAGGAGGTCGACGTCGCCGTCGCCGGCATGCTCAGTCTCCTCGAACCGATGATCGTCGTCGTCCTCGGCACCGTCATCGGCACCATCGTCCTCGCGCTGTTCATGCCGCTCGTCAAGATGATCGAGTCGGTGTCCAGCACGAAGTGAGTCCCCCCCGGCGCGGCCGCCGCGCCAGACGGAAGGCAGTGCGTCTCATGCATGACCCACGCTTCGGACAACCCGGTCGCCGACCCCGGCGCGGTCCCGTCACGGGATTCACCATCGTCGAGGTGCTCGTCGTCATGGGCATCGTCGCGATCCTCGTCGCGATCCTCGTCGTCGCCATGTCCGGCGCCGTCCGCAGCTCGGCGCGGGCCCGCACCGGAACCCTGCTCAACACGATCAAGCAGGGCATCGTCCAGTTCAACCACGATCACGGGTACTACCCGCCCGTGCTCGGTCCCCTCGGCCCGAACGCCGACGTGCCGCCGGCCGACCTCCGTCGTCTCAGCGACGCGCTCACCGACGGCATCCATCCCGTCCGCAATCCGGGCAGCTACGCCGACGACGTCCAGAACTGGTACTCCATCACCTCGTCCGCCGAGTACCTCCTCGGCTGGGGATCCGCCAACGAGGACGGCGCCGACGGACTCGGCTTCCGTACGCCCGGCAGCGACGGCTACTGGAACGGTGCCCCGCTCGACGGCAGCGCCGCCTACGGCACGCTCGGCAATCGCAAGCCCTCCGGGTTCTCCGGCGGCACCTACACCGGCAAGGTCTTCGAGCCCTACCTCCAGCTCAAGGACGACCGACTCCTCGGCAGCGCCTCCGGTGAGTGGGACCCGAACGCCCGTGAATTCAAGGTCTATTTCCCCGGCGAAGCCGGTTTCGATCCCGCGGCACCCAAGGTCATCTGCGACTACTGGGGATCGCCCATCCGCTACTACCGACGCGTCTACGAGCCCGGCGCCATGAACCGGCCGCTGCTCGAGAGCGCGATCACGCGGCACACGCCGGGACTCGCCGACGTCATCGCCCTCCGACCGTTCGAGATCGGACCCGGCGCGGCGACCAACGCCCGCTTCCAGGACGACGACGACGATCGCACCGCGTCCCGCGAACTCCAGGCCGCGGACTTCGCGCTGCTCTCCGCCGGACCCGACAAGCTCATCAACATGTTCCGTCGCGCCGACGTCAGCGACGGCGGCAGCGGACCCTTCGAAGTCAATCGCGACAACCTCGTGGAGCTGGGCCCATGACCGGCACCCTGACCCGACATCCCGGCCGCCGCCACGCCCGCGGCTTCACGCTCATCGAACTCATGGTGACCATCGGCATCATCGTCGCCCTCGTCGCCCTGACCCTCGGCGTCCTCGTCGCCGTCCTGTCCGGCTCCGAGCGTCGACAGACGACCACCGTGCTCGAACTCCTCGTCGCCGCGACCGAGTCCTGGCAGCAGTCCGCCGACCGCCCGATCACCTACGGCGGCGCGACCGGATACGGCGGACCCGGCGTGATCTTCTACGACATCAACGCCGAGGACGCGGCCTACACGCCCGGCGTGCCCCTCTCGACCACCGTCGTCGGCAACCTCATGACGCGCTACCTCGCCGTGCTCGAGCGCGATCGCGACGCCCAGCGCATCCTCGGGGGGATCGACCCGAAGCTGCTCACCCGCATCCCCGAGAACCAGATCAACCCGGCCATCGGTACGCAGCGCCTCGTCGACGCCTGGGGAACCCCGATCCTCGTCGTGTTCCCCGGACGCGAGATGGATCCCGTGCTCTACGCGGCGGCGGGCGACGACTTCGCCGACGCCGACGAGGACGGCACGATCCGCACCCCGTTCGAGAACCTCGTCGGCGTCGCGACCCAGCGCGTCATCGCCTTCGTCTCCGCCGGACCGGACGGACAGTTCGGCGACCGGCAGGCGCCCGTCGACTCGGCCGCGTACGCACAGACCCTCGACAACCTGTCGTCCTACCCCCTGGAGCGCCGCGATGCACCGTGACCTCGAAGATCGACGACGTCCGAGCGTCCGACGCGGGTTCACGCTCATCGAGCTGCTCGTCGTCATGGGCCTCATCGCCCTGCTCGGGACGATCACCATCGTCTCGCTGCAGAACATCTTCGGCGAGGCGCGGCTGTCGTCCGCGACGAACACCGTCGTCTCCTCGCTCGGCAACGCCCGCGCCCTCGCGATGAAGAACAACCGCGTCGTCGGCATCGTCTTCGTCGTGAACTGGGACCCCGAACGACCCGACCAGTCGCCCATCGTCGAGATCGTCACCGCCCAGTACAACGGCGACTCCACGACCGCGAACACCTTCGGCGGACTCATCGATCGCTTCGACCCCGTCCCGGGCGTGCCCCGCCGCCGACTCCCCGGCGGCACGAAGGTCGCCGGCCCGTGGTACGACCTCGGCTTCCAGGCGATCGAAGCTGACGACGCCGACGATACGGGCGGCGTTGACTATCGTGACTGGGTTACTCAGCCGTCCTTTCCGCCTGGCTATACGGACGCAACGAGCGCTGAGGAAGGCCGCTTCCTGGGCGTGATGTTCGGGCCCACCGGCGAGGTTCTCACTAGGCGTTCCGACGGACTCGCCGGACGCAACTACGCGTACGTCGACCTCAACGGCAACGGCCAGCAGGACTGCGGCAGCGCGTCCGCGTCACAGGACTTCTGGCGCTACGACGAGCCCGGCGACGAATCGCGGGTCAACTTCGTCCCCTACATCGCCGTCTTCGACGAGCGGGCGGCACGCGAGCTCTACCCGAACAGCGAGGCCGGCGGCTGGGTCGGCCCGGCCAACTGGGATGTCCGTCGAAACCAGATCAGCAAGTTCGTGAACGAGTTCGCCGACCGGATCCACTTCAACCGCTACACCGGCGTGGTGATGAGATGATGACCAACCCGACACGATCCATCCGACGCACGACGCGGCCGGGCTTCTCGCTCGCCGAGGTGCTCATCGCGCTGTTCATCCTCGGCATCGGCCTCATCAGCATCGCGGCGATCTTCCCCGCGGGCATCATCCAGCAGCGCCGCGCCTCCGATGAACTCATGGGACCCGTCGTCGCCGCCAACGCGATGAGCATCCTCCGGCAGAAGTTCACCGCCGCCGACTTCGGCACGTTCGAGGAGTTCAACTTCGCGCAGCCGCAACTCGTCCGCGGCGACTGGACCTGGGGACGACCCGGCGTCATCACGCAGGACGTCGTCATCGACCAGCAGTTCGTCCCCGCCGGAAGCGTCGACCTCTTCTGGCGCGGCAGCGACCCGAACATGCTCCGCGAGATCCCGCACAACTCCTTCCGCTACGGCGCCTGGGAGAACATCAACCGCCCGCACATCTTCGTCACGCAGCAGGAACGCTACTACCCGATGCTCGACCGACCGCTCGTCGACAACCCGGTCTTCCCGAGCGACTACCGCCCGGAATACGTCTGGGACTTCATGGTGCGCCGCCACGAAGGACGCATCCTCGTCGCGATCTTCGTGTACCGCGCGAGCCTGCCCGGCGGCGAGACCGTCCAGTACGTCGCCGGCGAAGCCCTCCCGCGCTTCACCGTCTTCGAGGACGCGGCCGACCAGTGGGACGCGCCGTACATCGGACACAGCGACTACAGCCCCGACTTCACCGAGGTCCCCGGACTCGATCCCAGCGGCAGCGGCATCAACCGCATCGTCGCCGGCGATCCGTGGTTCGACTGGCAGGCCGACGGCCAGATCCTCCTCGACCAGTTCGACTTCATCCACCAGGTCGCGCGAGGCCGTCGCTCCGCGAACGACGACGGCGTCGCCCTCGTCAAGCCGGTCCGGCCCGCGCCGAAACGCCCGGGCTACAACTGGACCCCCTTCGTCCAGAACGGCTTCATCAACCCGAACGTCGAGACCGTCTACTACGAGAACGTCGTGAACACGATCTGGCACCTGCCGATCACCGACGTGAACGGCATCGAGCTGCGTCCCGTGTACGTGAGCGTGGAGGAACTGTGATGCCCAACCGACCGCTCCGTCATCGCGGGTTCACGCTCGTCGAACTCATGATCGCCGTCGCCGTGCTGTCCGTCGTGGTCCTCGCGACCTCGAAGCTCTTCGGCACCGCGTCCAAGGTCGCCGGCATCGGCGAAGCGACCCAGGACGTCATGCAGGAGATCAGCGCGATCCAACGCCAGATGCGAGAGGACTTCGCCAAGATCACGCCCGACGGATTCCTCGTCATCAAGTCCTATCGCGTCCCCAATGACATCAACGATCCGCTCCCGCTGCTCGACCCGACCCAGCCCGCGGACGCCATCATCCGGTCCGATCAGGTCGTGTTCTTCACGTCCGGACTCGAGACCACGAGCGGCTACTTCGGCTACCGGCTCGATCAGACCGGCGAACACTTCGGCTACCCGCAGACCGTCGAGGCCCGCGTGTCGTACGGACACGGCTTCCAACTGCCCAATGCCGCGCCGCTCACGAACTACGACACCACCGATCCCGGCTGGGGTCCCCAGGTCCCGCCGTGGCGCGTGCAGAGCGATCTGCCCATGGTGAACCTCAGCGGCAGTTCGGTCCCCGCCATCTCGCAGCCGCAGATCCAGGCCCGCGACTGGGTCCTCGCCCGACAGGCCATCCTCCTCAGCGATGACGCCGGCGCCCGCGATCAGTTCCTCGTCGACGGCAGCACGTCGATCTTCAACGCGGCTCCGTACCTCTACAACGTCGACCCGTCCGAGTTCGGCGGCTACGAACGGGCCGCCGAGGGACTCGTCAACAGTCGCCTCGACATCGCGTCGCAACGCATCGGCGACGCGATGAAGTCCGTCATGGGCCTCGATCCCAACCTGCCCTTCGACTACGGCTACAACCAGTACCTGAGCTATTGGGAGAAGATGGTGCGCGAGATGACGTTCTTCCCGCGAGCCGAGCGCTCCGCCGCCGGGTCCGACTGGCGCGACCAGTTCACCACCACCTCCGTCATCGGCAGCGCCTGCAGTTCGTTCATCGTCGAATGGACCTACGACAACGACAGCGGGAACATCGTCCAGCCCGTCGGACAGACCCGGTGGTTCGGCGCCCGCGATCTCGACCGCGGCGTCGCGTCGCTGACCTCGCAGCTCGACCTCGACCAGAACGATCCCGACGGCCTGCGCTTTCCCGGCGCCCCGGCCATCCCGCCGTACAACACCGAGTTCGACGGCAGCCCGACGAGCGATCCCGGCATCGAGAGCCAGTTCACGTTCCAGGGCGTGGACGTCTACTCGGCCGCGTTCTTCCCCAGCGCCCTGCTGCCCAGCAACCGCAAGACGCCCTGGCCGTCGGCGCTGCGCATCACCATGACGCTGCACGACACGAAGGACCGGCTCACGAACGGTCGCACCGTGCAGTTCGTCGTCGATCTGCCCCAACCCCGATGAGTGCTTCCCGCGGCCGCCGACACGCCGGCCGCCGCGGACAGGAAGGCCCTGCCATGACCACCCTCTCCACCCCTCGCGCGCCGCAGCGTCGTCCGGATCGTCCGGGCAACGCCCTCGTGCTCGTCACGGGCATCCTCGTGCTGCTCGTCCTCGTCGCGACGGCATACGTGACCCGCACCGGTTCCGGTCGCGTCACGTCGACCGCGTCGCGCCGCATCGCCGAGCGCACGCCCGTCGCCGAGCGCGTGCATGAGACCCTCGCGCAGATGATCGCCGAGCACCTCTTCGTGCATCCGATCGATCCGTTCGATCCCGAGGTCGCCGCCGGTCGCGCGGCCAGCTCCAACTGGACCCGCTTCACGCTCCTCCCGAACCAGCGCCGCTACGACCGCGACAAGCTCCCGACGTTCTCGTACAACTTCGCGCCGTACGAGGTCCGGGCGTGGACCAACCTGCCGGACCTTCAACTCCCCGGCTACCTGCTGTCCGGACGCGACATCGTCGGCAATCCCGGCTTCGGGGACACCCGCTGGCTGCGCTCCACCGAGCCGGCGCGGATCGACAGCGTCGGCCGCCAGGGCGCCGCGGGCAACGTCGATGCCGTCGACGACGGCTTCACCCACTGGCCGCACCTCACGAACCTCGGCACCGCCAACAACGGCATCCGGATCGTGAAGGACATCGCCGACGTGATGGGCGCCGACGTCGACTTCAACCAGGCGAACATCGTCGATGAACTCGGCGTGCCGTTCGAGCAGTGGAACGCGGTCATCCCGGAGAGCGTCGACGTCATCGCCGGCACGAGCGCGATGGCGCTCAACAACAGCGGCGTCCTCGACTACTTCAACCTCCAGTTCAACCGCTGGTTCGCGTTCGATCCGACGACGGGCGACGGCGGCTGGCGCCAGGCGTTCCTCACCGGCGACCGTACGCTCTATCCCGGCAACCTCTGGGATCTCAACGACATCGACGGCGACTTCCTCCGCAACGAGGTCGGCGAGCGTCCGGTCGACGCATACATCCGCGGCACCGCCCGCTGGAACGTCGAACGCCGCCTCGCCGACACCGACGGCGACGGCCTCACCGACGCCTTCTGGCACCTCCTGCCGTTCTCCAGCGCCGACGACATCAAGCACCTCGTCGCGGTGAGCGTCGTCGACAACAGTTCGATGGCGCCCGTGAACACCGGCTCGCGCTTCGTCCGCCGCGATCCGTTCCCGGACGACCCGGCCGTTCCGTTCGATCCGAACGTGAACCCGACCGCCGTCTACCGCACGATGGGTCTCGGCCCGTCCGACTACGCCCTCATCAGCGATCACTCCGACCTCAACGGCGGGAACGCGCTGCCGCTGTTCGATTCGTTCGTGAACGTCGGCTTCTTCGACAGTCGCGACTACGGCTGGAGCGGCTCGCCGCCCTCGTTCCTGTACGGCTTCGTCCGCAACATCTTCTTCCGTCTCTCCAGCCCGCCGAGTCATCCCGGCCAGGTCGCCGGGCACGCGGGTCACCCGGTGCCGTTCGCCGGCGTGCAGAACTACGTCGCGAGCTACTGGCACCCGATGTGGCGCGGCTACTTCGATGCGTCCACCGGCCGCCCGTACAACTTCCAGTACGCGACCGGCATCATGGATCCCGAGACCGGCGGCCCGCATCTCGATCTCCTGCCCGCCAACAACGGCGTCACCGACGGGTTCGGCAACGACCCGATGGCGTTCGCGACGAACCGCATCCGCTACTGGCTGCTCTCCGGCCGCCAGCCGTACGTGCCCGCGACGAAGTACACGCCGTTCGGCATTCCGGACGAGATCGAACTGCGCATGTACGCCGGCAACAACGCGCCGAACGTCGTGAGCCGCCTCGAACGCGTCATGCAGCCCGGCGAACTGAACCGGCAGGCGGTGTACAGCGACTACGGCGGCGGCGAGTTCCTGCGTTCGAGCGTCGATCGCGAGGAGTCCAACGCCTTCGCCGACCGCATCAGCGCCCGCGAGATGTTCGTCGATCCGCGTCACCGGATGACGATGTTCAGCAACGCCCGCAACGACGAGATGCCGCCCTGGCTCTGGTTCCGCGACAACGGCGCCATCGGCGACCCGCTGATCACGCGCAAGGGCGACCTGCGGGCGCCGACCCTTGACGCGGACGACGTCTTCCGCCGCCTCTACCGGTCGTTCATCAGCGAGAATCCCTCGAACGTGAACGACCCGCTGAACGGCGCCTACTGGGGCGATGTCGCGCTCGACGGCGTCACCGTCACGCCGAACTTCCAGCGCACGGCGAACATGGCGTTCTCGATGACGCGCAACCTCGCCGACGCCATGGATGCGGACGATACGCCGACGTTCCTGCCGGGCGCGGTCCCCGGCGCCGGGCTCAGCACGCCGCCGAACAAGCAGTACGCCGGCGTCGAGCGCCAGCCGTTCCTCGTCGAGGCGTTCATCGCCCACGTCTACACGTCGCGCCAGATCGCCGATCCGCCGAGCAGTTCGACGAACTACGTCTCGGAGTTCGACGCGAACGGCAACGCGATTCCCCGCACGACCATCGTCGCGGTCCAGATCGCCAACCCGTTCCCCCGCGGCGAGCAGGGCGGCGAGCTCGATCTCTCCGACTTCGCCATCCGCGTGTTCGGGCGCACCTTCAACCTGCCCGCGTTCGACCTCGCCCAGGCCGAGTCGCGCTACGACCCGACCCTCGTCCCGGCCGACAACACCCGACCCGAGACGGCGATCGTCTACCTCATCGACGGCAGCGTCGTCGACCTCGACGAGTGGCGCGAGTACCTCCGCATCCGCACCATCGATCACCCGGCCGGCACACGCCTCATCGCCGTGCCGACGGACGACAGCACGTGGAGTTCGGAGCCGGCCCACTACTGGTCGGACACCGAACTGCCGTCCGACGACGCGCCGGCGGCACAATCCGCCATCGAACTCATCAACCGCAACGCGAACATGGTCGTCGACCGGTTCCGCATGCACAACAGCTTCATCAGCGACAGCGACTACGCCCGCGACACGACCCGCGTCGCCGTGCGCGACCTCATCGGAACGTCGATGAGCGGCGCGCCGTCGGAGATCCCGCGCCAGGCGCCGCCGTCGGTCGCCGATCCCGACTACGAAAGCACGTGGGACATCGGCTCGAACGACTACATCGCGTCGATGTACCGCGTCACCCGGCCGTGGGGTGTCGACTGGACCGGCCCGGCCGGCGTTCCGGACGGTCAGATCCAGCCCAACGAGATCAATCCCCGCTACGTCTTCGCGACCCACGAGGAGACCACCCGCGTGCGCGTGCTCCACGACCCCGTGTCGCCCGCGCCCCTCGGGGCTCGCATCACGCGCTTCGAGGTCCAGGCCGACAACATCCCCGGCAAGGGCTACACCTACGAGAACCTCCTCCAGTTCCCGCTCCAGTTCACCCATCGCAACGGACGCATGCTCCAGATCGGTGAACTCATGAACCTCTGGACCTGGGGACCCGAGTTCTCGCTCCTTCCCGTCCTCGGCGACGGCGGCGTCTTCCGACCGGAACGAACGTTCGCCGAATTCATGGTCAACCCGCGCTTCTCCGGCCTCGGCGACACCCTCGCGCCGCCCGGCACCGAGACCCAGGCGCACTTCACCCGCGTGAACCGACTCCAGGTCAGCCCGATCCAGGTCGGCACCGTCGTCATGTCCCGCGTCATCGGACAGGACGACCCGATGCAGCCCAACCTGCCCGCCGGCGTCCGCCTCATGGACGGCTTCGTCATCGACAACGTCGCCGACACCACCGATCCCTTCCGCGCCGCCAACGCGAACGGCTTCAGCACGTCCTTCGGCACCGCCGGACTCATCAACATCAACACGGCGCCCACCGAGGTCCTCCGCGGCCTGCCGCACCTCGACCGCCTCGTGCGCGAGGCCCGCAACGACGAATTCGGCAACTCCCTGCCGCTGTCCACCGTCCGCATCGCCGAAGCCGTCCAGATGTACCGCGACGGACGCGGACCCGATCCGCTCGGCTGGGGATACAACATCGACTTCCGTCCGGACTACAGCGATCGCAACCCCGATCCGGTGAACCCCGACGGACGACGCCAGGACGCCGGCTTCCGCTCGATCGGCGAACTGCTGCTGCTCACCAAGACCGGCACGCATCCGAACCCGATCGCCGCGCCGATCTCGGACCTGACGTTCAACGACAGCTTCGCGATCGACTTCGCCGCCCGGCGGCCGTACCGCAACGTCGCGAATCCGAACCGGGCGACCGACGTGCGCCTCAGCACCGACGTCGCGCAACCCTACGCCCAGGACCTCGCGCTCCCGGCCGTGCAACGACGCATGCCCGACCACGTCTCGATGGACGCCGAGGAGCAGACGCTGCTCTTCTCCGGCCTGTCGAACATGATCACGACCCGAAGCGACACGTTCACCGTCTACATGCGCATCCGCAGCTTCAAGCAGAACCCCGCCAACGGCGTCTGGGATGCGACCGATCCGGAGTACATCGTCGACGATACCCGCTACGTGATGCTCGTCGATCGCAGCAACGTCAACGCGCCCGGCGATCAGCCACGCATCCTGTACGTCCGGGAGGTCCCGGACTGATCCAGCCCGCCCGCGTGCCCGCGACGCACCCCAACTCGTGACATTCTGAGCCGCGTCCCGTCACGCTCATCCGCGGGGGCGCGGCTTTTTCTGCGCCCGGCCGACGCCCGCGCCGCCCGCGCCGATGATCGTCGCCCTCGCCGCACCGTCGTGTCGTCCGTCAGGTCGACAGCGGCGGGAGGGCGCCGAACTTCCGCGTGCGGCGACCGAAGTCCCGCAACGCCTCGTGCAGCGCCGCAACGTCGAAGTCCGGCCAGCAGCGGTCGGTCACATGGATCTCGGCGTAACTGATCTGCCAGAGCAGGTAGTTCGACAGCCGCATCTCGCCCGCGGTCCGGATGAGCAGGTCGGGGTCCGGCAGGCCCGCCGTGTCGAGACGCGATTCGATCATCGCCTCGTCGATGTCCGCCGGATCCACCGTCCCGGCCCGGACGTCCCGGGCGAGCGCCCGCACCGCGTCGGTGAGCTCCGCCCGAGAGCCGTAGTTCAGCGCGAGCGACAGCGTCAGGCCCGTGCCGCTCCGGGTCGCGGCCATCGTCCTGTCGAGTTGCTCGCGCACCCGCCGGGGCAGACCCTCGCGGCGACCGATGTGACGCAGACGGACGCCGTGATCGATCATCATCGCCTGCTGGTCGCGCAGGTAGTCGACGCAGAGATCCATCAGCGCCTCGATCTCCGCGGCCGGGCGCTTCCAGTTCTCCAGCGAGAACGAGTACAGCGTCAGCGCCTCGATCCCGAGGTCCACGCTCGCCGTCACCAGACGGGGCACCAGGCTCGCGCCCACGCGATGTCCCTCGATGCGCGCCAACCCACGCTCCTGCGCCCACCGGCCGTTGCCGTCCATGATGATCGCGACATGGCGCGGCAACGCCTCGAACGCGGGCGGGTCCGGCGTGTTCTCGGCTGGCGGCGGCGTCGAAGCGATGGGGCGGATCCTCAGTGCGGAGTCATGGTCAGGGCCGATCCCCCGGGCGCCCGTCGGAGCGCGATGATGCCCATTACGTCGTCACGAGCGTCTGGGTTCGCTCCGGCCCGACGCTGATGATCTCGATCGGGACGCCCGTGATGGTCTCGATCCGGTCGAGATACCGACGCGCGTTCTCGGGCAGTCTCGTGCGCTCCGTCGCGTCGACGATCTCCTCGCTCCAGCCGGGGAGCGTCTCGTAGATCGGCTCGACGCCCGCGAGCCGCGCGGCATCCGGAATGAAACGGTCCGTCGTCGACCCGTCCGGCAGGCGGTACTTCGTGCACAGACGCAGCTCCGGCAGGCCCGACAGCACGTCGAGCAGCATGCACGCGAGACTCGTCACGCCGCAGATCATCGCCGAGTAGCGCACCGCGACCAGATCCAGCCAGCCGCAGCGGCGCGGACGTCCGGTCGTCGTCCCGTACTCGTGCCCGCGCTCCCGGATGCGATGACCGGTCTCGTCGTGCAGTTCCGTCGGGAACGGTCCCTCGCCGACCCGCGTCGAGTACGCCTTCATGATGCCGTACACCCGCCCGATCAGCGCGCCGGGAATGCCCGTTCCGGCCGGGATGCCCAGCGCCGAGCAGTTCGAACTCGTCACGTACGGATACGTCCCGTGATCGATGTCCAGCAGGCAGGCGTTCGCGCCCTCGAACAGGATCGAACGACCGGCGCGATGACAATCGTGCAGCAGGTAGGTCGTGTCCTCGATGTGCGACGCGAGACGCCGACCGAAGGCACCGTACTTCGCGGTGAGTGCCGCGGGATCGAGCGGCGGCGCGTCGACGCCGAGCGCAGCCAGCTCCGCGGTCCGCAGACTGCAGATGACCGACAGTCGCTCGAGCAGGCGCCCCTCGTCGAGCAGGTCGCCCATCCGTACCGCGGTCGATCGATGGATCTTGTCCGCATACGCCGGGCCGATGCCCCGGCGCGTCGTGCCGATCGACAGGTTCCGGCCGCCCGCCTCCGCACGGGCGGCGAGCACCGTCTCCAGCGCGGCATCGTGCACCTTGTGATACGGCATGACGACGTGGGCGCGATCGGACACCCGGAGGTTGTCGCCGACCTCGATCCCGCGGACCCGCAGCGAGTCGATCTCCTCGAGCAGCTTCTCGGGATCGACGACGACGCCGTTGCCGATGACGCACATCTTGTCCGCGTTCAGGATGCCCGACGGAATGAGGTGAACGGCGTACCGCTCCGTCCCGACCACGACCGTATGCCCGGCGTTCGCGCCGCCGTTGTAGCGCACGATGACGTCGTTGCGGCTCGTCAGGAGGTCGACGATCTTGCCCTTGCCTTCGTCGCCCCACTGGAGCCCGACGACGGCCGTATGCGTCCGCGGAGAGGTCTGATAATCCGGCATGTTCGGGTTCCTGCTGGCCAAGCGTCCAGTGTAGCACAGCCGACCCGACGGATCGCCATCCCCGAACCCGAACTCGTCTCCGTTCCTCCCTCAACCGTCGGCCCGGGATCGCCGATGACGGTCGAGCCGTCGTCATCCGCCGACGACGCCTGGAGCATGCCGTGTCGAAGCCCGAGGTCGTCCGAATCAAGTGCCCGCAACTGAGCTGCCAGCGCGTCCTCGCCGTCCCCGGCAACGCGCGCGGGAAACTCGTCCGCTGTCGCAACTGCGGCACCACGATCAAGATCCCCGAAGCAAAGTCCAGCGGCGGCGAGAGCAAGGCCCCGGCGGCCTGATCCCCGCATTCGGTCCGATCCAGTCTGGTCCCGCGCCCGCGCCCGGCCATAATGCCGGGTGACCCGCGCACCCGACCCGACATGACCGAACCCCATTCACTCACCATGCTGACGCCCGGATCGACGCCCCGCACGGCGGACGACCTCGACGTCATGACGATGCCCGCCGACGCGCTCGCGCTCCGCGGCGCCTATCTGCACGTCCCGTTCTGCTTTCACAAGTGCCACTACTGCGACTTCTACAGCATCGTCGACAACCGCGACCGGCAGGACGCCTTCGTCGATCGCATGACGATCGAACTCGATGCCGCCGCGGACCGGTTCACGCGCCCGCTCGAATCGATCTTCGTCGGCGGCGGCACCCCGACGCTGCTCCCGCCCGAACGCTGGCGGCGCCTCTTCGAGGCGATCCACCGCGCGCTGCCCCGCGATGACCGCACCGAATTCAGCATCGAGGCGAACCCGGAGACCGTCACCGACGACCTCGCCCGCACGCTGGCCGCCGGCGGCGTCAACCGCGCGAGCATCGGCGCCCAGTCCTTCGACCCGCGCCATCTCAAGACCCTCGAACGCTGGCATGATCCCGACAACGTCGGTCGCTCGGTCCGCATCCTCCGCGATGCCGGCATCACGAACGTCAACATCGATCTCATCTTCGCCATTCCCGGCCAGACGCTCGCCGAGTGGCAGTTCGAACTCGATGCCGCGCTCGCTCTCGATCCGACCCACCTGAGTTGCTACGGACTCACCTACGAACCCAACACCGCGATGACCGCCCGCCTCCGGGCCGGACGCTTCGAGCCGGCGTCCGAAGACCTCGAGGCCGCGATGTACGAGATGACCCTCGACCGACTCGCCGACGCCGGATTCGAGCAGTACGAGATCAGCAACTGGGCGCGCCCGGGACGGACCTGCCGGCACAACCTGCTGTACTGGCGGAACGAACACTGGTGGCCGTTCGGACCGGCCGCGGCCGGCCACGTCGCCGGCCGACGCTGGCGCAACGTGCCGCGACTCGGCGACTACCTCGACGTCGGCCCGCTCCCGCCGATCACCGACGTCGAGCACCTCGATCGTCGCGGCCGCGTCGGCGAGCAGCTCATGCTCGGGTTCCGTCTCCGTGAGGGCATCGCCGAGTCATCGCTGCACGAGTGGCTGGCCGATGCGCCGGACCGTCGCGCGACGGTCGATGGCGCGCTGCGCGACGGTCTGCTGGAGCGACACGACGGTGCGGTGCGCTTCACGCGACGGGGGATGCTCGTCGCGGACTCGGTGCTGTCGGATCTCGTCTGATTTCAGCGTCCCGAGAAGAAGCGCTTGATCGAGTGGATCGTCACCGCGCGTCCCATGGCCGCGATGGATTCCGTGAGCGGAATCTCCTTCGGGCAGGCCTTCACGCAGTTCTGCGCGTTGCCGCAGTCGACGACGCCGCCCGGGCCGGACAGGACGTCGAGCCGGTCGCTCTTCGCGACGGCGCCGGTCTGATGCTCGTTGAAGAGCCGGGCCTGGCTGATCGCGTGGGCGCCGATGAACGCCGTGTCCCACGCCTCCGGCTCGGATTCGAGGTTGAACTGCGGACAGGCCTCCAGGCAGCAGCCGCAGCTCATGCACTCCGAGAGCTTGTAGCGCATCTGCTGATGCTCGGGCGTGTCGAGCGGGCCGGCGCCGAGGTGGTACGTCCCGTCGATCGGCACCCAGGCCTGCACGCGCCGGAGCTGGTGGAACAGCCGGTCGCGGTTGACCATGAGGTCCCGGACCACCGGGAACTTGCTCATCGGCTCCAGCGTGATCTCGTCGCCGTCGTTCGGCGCGTACTGGTCGACCAGGCAACTGCAACTCTGCCGCACCCGACCGTTGATGACCATCGTGCACGCGCCGCACACCTCCTCCAGGCAGCCCGCGTCGAAGGTCACCGGCGTCGTCGCCGCGCCCACCCGCGTCTGCGGATTCGCGGCAATCCACTGGAGGCAGGAGATCAC
>JAGQOI010000066.1 GCA_020427625.1 Phycisphaerales bacterium
CGCGCTCCTACCTCGACTTGTCCGGGTACGCCGGATGCGCCGGGATCTCGACGGGATTGCGCTCGATGATCGCCCGGAGGTGCGCGATCGCGCGCTCGAGCTGCGCATCGCGTCCGTTGAACGTCTCGTGCGGGAGATTGTCGACGACGATGTCCGGCTCCACGCCGTGACCCTCGATGAGCCACTCGCCCTCCGGGCCGTACACGCCGTACTCCGCGGCCGACGCGATGCCGTTGTCCACGAGCCGGTTGCTGAACGACAGCCAGATCTCGCCGCCCCACGTCCGCGTGCCGATGACCTGCCCGAGCCCGAGCCGTCGGAAGCCCTCCGCGAACGCCTCGCCGTCCGACGCCGTGAACTCGTCGCACAGCACGACGATGTGACCCGGGAACGCGTGCTGCATGTTCCACGTCGGCTTGCCGACGCGTCCCTGCCAGTACATCCAGATCTCGCGCATCAGGCGCGACAGCACCCAACTGTCGATGTTGCCGCCGCGATTGTGACGGACGTCGACGATGAGTCCCTGGCGGGTGAATACCGGGTAGTAGTGACGCGCGAACTCGCTGAAGTTCCCGGCCCCCATCGCGCGCAGGTGCACGTACCCGATCGCGTCGTCGCTCGCCTCGTCGACCTGGAGCCGGCGGGTGTACTCCCACTCGTCGTAGCGCAGTTCCGCCTCGCGGGCGGCCGGGATCGGTTCGACGATCACGGCCCGCGCCGCGTCGCCGCGCGTCACGTGCAGCAGGACCTGCCTGCCCGCGGTGTCCCGCAGCAGCGCGCAGGCGTGCGGGACCGACAGCGTCGGCACGCCGTTGATCGCGGTGATGACGTCGCCGTCGCGGACGTCGACCTCCGGACGGGCGAGCGGCGAACGCTCGTTCGGGAAGTCCGGATCGGTGCGATACACCCGCTCGACCCGATACCCGCCGGCCGCGTCGTCACGCACGAGACGCGCGCCGAGCGAGCCCTGCGCGATCGTGTCCGGGCCGTCGCGCCGGTCCCCGCCCGCGACGTACATGTGCAGCGCCGAGAGTTCCCCGATGAGCTGTCCGAGCAGGTCGCTCAGTTCCTGGCGACTCCGCACCCGCTCCACGAGCGGCAGGTACTTGTCGCGCATCGCGGTCCAGTCGACGCCGTGCATGCCCGGGTCGTAGAAGTAGTCCCGCTCCATGCGCCACGCGTCGACGAACATCTGCCGCCACTGCTCGGCGGGCCGGAACGTGAACGTCCATCCGCCGAGATTCACCTTGCCCTCGTCCAGCTTCGCGCCGGCGCCGGCGTTCGCGTCGACGACGTGCAGATCGTCCTTCCTGCGCACGAGCAGACGCTTCCCGTCCCGACTCACGCGATAGGACGTCACGCCCTTCGCGATCGACTTCACCTCGTGCTTCGGTTCCGTGTCGATCTTCAACGCCTTGAGCTCGGCCGCGTCCGGCTCGCGACTCGTCTCGATCCAGAACAGGTGATCCTTCGTGATCGTCAGCGCCTCGTAGTTCCCCCGGGGCACGGGCACGACGTGCAGGCGCGCGGCCAGGCCGTCGACGTCGATCGTCACGACCACCTTCTCCTTGTCGCCGCCCTTCTTCGTCGGGTCGTCGTCCTTCCCCTCGCCGTCCTTCTTCGCGGCATCGTCGTCGCCGGCACCCGCATCGTCGTCCCCGGCGTCCGCGTCCTTCTTCTCGGCGGCGGCCTTGTCCTTCTTCTCGCGGCGGACGACCTCGTCATCGGGCAGGAACGGCGATCGGGTCGTCGTCGCGTCGAGGGCGAGAAGGGAGATGGTCGTCTGCCGGTCGAGGAACGGCTCGGGCTGCTCGTGTCCCCACACGCTCTCGACGACCGAGGTGAAGTCGCGATCGGCGAGGAACGCGAGCCAGTCCCCGTCGGGCGACCACGACGGGCTGAAGCTGTCGATGCGATCGCTCGTCGCATCCACGATGCGGGCGCCGGCGACGTCGTAGAGCCGCACCTGCCGGTACGCGTTCTCGAGCGTCTCGACGAACGCGAGCCAGGCGCCGTCGGGCGACCACACGAGGTCTCCGAACGTCTCCCAGGCCGACTCCGCGACCATCGTCCGCTCGCCCGTCTCCAGGTCCGCGATCCACAGGCGGAAGTTCTTGTCGGCGTACGCGATCTTCAGACCGTCGGGCGACGGCACGCCCTCGCCTCGGACGACGTCGCCGTCGTTCGTGAGCGCCGTCGGCGCGCCGACGCCGTCGAGCGGCAGACGCCAGTAGTCCAGCTCGCCGCGTTCATCGGAGAGGGCGAGCAGCGACTCGCCGTCGGGCATGAACGTCGCGTGCCGGTAGCGCACGCCGGGCGCGCGGGTGACCTGCACGAACCGTCCCTGCCTGCGCGGCGCGACGAAGACCTCGCCCCGTGCGGTGAGCACGACCGACTCGCCGTCCGGCGCGACGTCGACGTCCGTCAGGAACGTCATCGGCTTCTCGACCCACTGCTCGCGCATCTGGTCGAAATCGGAGCGCAGCGTGATCGACAGCGCCCGGTCCGCGCCGCTCGCGATGTCGAACCGGCGAAGATCCGCGCCGAGCTGGTACACGATGCGCCCGCCCGACAGCGCCGGCGACTTCACGTCCCAGCCGTCGTGACGCGTGTGCTGGCGCAGATCGCCGCCGTCGCGGCTCATCGACCAGAGGTTCATCGTGCCGTCGCGGTCCGAGACGAAGTACACCCGCCCGTCGTACGGCATCGGCGTCGCGCTCGTGCCCGCGAAGTCGCCCGTGAGGGGCGTCGCCTCGTCGTCGCCGGGACCGAACCGCCAGATCTGCTGCGCCGTCCCGCCCTTGTACCGCTTCGTCCAACTGCCCTGGAACGGCAGACGCGTGAAGTACAGCGGCCCGTCGACGCCGTCGAACCCGCCGTCGCTCGCCTGCGCCAGCGGCAGCCGATGATGCATCGACGTCTCGCGGTCGAACACGACGAGCTGCACGTCGGGCAGCGTCGAGAAGTGACGCGTCGAGTAGATCACCCCCCGACCGTCCGGCGTCCAGCCGACGACGGCGGGACGATCCGCGCCGTACGTCACCCGCTCGGGCACGCCGCCCGCGAGCGGCATGACGTAGACCTCCGCCGATCCCTCGTACGCGCCGACGAACGCGAGCATCGCGCCGTCGGGCGAGAGCGCCGGCGTGCGCTCCTCATCGGGATGCGAGGTGAGACGCTCGGCGATGCCGCCCGACGCGTCGACGCGCCAGAGATCGCCCTCGGACACGAACACCACCGTGTCCGCGTGCAGCGTCGGCATGCGGTAGTAGCCGTCTCCCGCCCGCGCGGACGCAGCCATGGCGAGACCCGTGACGAAGGCGACGACGACGAAGGAACGAACCGTCAGCATGGCGAGCACTCCACATCGGGGACCCGCCAGTTATACACCACCGCGGCCGACCCGTGCCACGATCGGCGCCGCGCCGTCGGGCGGCGATCCCGGCGCTCCGGCGGGCGCGTCAGCCGCCCTTCTTCTTGCCGGCGCCGCCGATGAGGTCGCCGACGCCCTTGAGCGCCTTCTCGCCTTCCTTGCCGATCTTGCCGAGTTCGTCGCCGACGCCCTGGACGGCCTTGCCGACGTCGCCGACGTTCTCGATCTGCCTGGCCACGTCGCCGAGCGCCGTCTCCACCGCCTGCCGCGCCTCGGCGGTCATCGTCGACACCATCTCGACGCCGACGTCGCCGAGCGACGACAACTGCGACAGCGCGCCGCTGAGATCGTTGAGCAGCGTCGCGGGCAGAAGGTCGCCGCCCTGCTCGATGACCGCGGCGAGCACGGCCTTGACGATGATGTCCGCGAGTTCCCCGAGCAGCACGCCGCGGTCGCTCTCGGTGCCGATGTCGCGCAACTCGATCGTCGAGATCGGGATCGTGAGCTTCACCGGCGTCGGCAGTCCCTTCGGCGCGGCATCGACGTGGACCTTCACGTCCCGGATCGACACGGTGCGCACGATGAATCGTGCACCGTCGGCGTCCGGGTTGGGCTTCGGCTTCGGATCGCCCGCGCCGCCGCCCTCGAAACGCTTGAGGTGGTCGACGATGACCTTGTAGTTCGCCTTCGCGCCGGTCTGCTGGATGTTCACGTCGAGATCACCGAGCGCGAGGGTCGGCAGTTCGATGATGTCCTCGCGCAGCGACGCGAGCGTCACCGCGACGCCGCCGTCGCCGAGCCGGAGGAAGTGCGGCGCGCTGAAGCCGCCCGGGTTGGCGACGGTGAGACCCGACATCGCGAAGCGCCCGTCGAACACGCCGACGTCGGCCCGGTCGAGGGTCGTGTCGACGCCGAGCGCGAACGTGCCGCCGCGCTCGATGGCGGACTTCGCGATGGCGTCGATGAAGAAGAACGCGCCGACGACGGCGACGATGAGCAGCACCACGAGCACCGCGACGAGTTTGAGCAGGAGTTTCACGAGTGAGATTCCTTCGGCGGATCAGGCCACGAGCACGTCGACGATGCCGAGACCGCCGAGCACGCAACTGATGACGCCGTTGAGGGTGAAGAAGGCCAGCGCGATCCGCGACGTCCCCCACCGGGCGACCGTCGCATGCTCGACGACGAGCAGCACCGACACGAGACCGACGCCGCCCGCGAACAGCAGGCCGAACCGCGCGTCCAGACGCCAGGCGAGCGCGAGACACGCGACGGCGCCGACGTGCAGCCCGCGGCTGATCCACATCGACGCGCCCACGCCGAAGCGACTCGGCATGCTGTGCAGACCGTCGCGCCGGTCGACGTCGACGTCCTGCAACGCGTAGATGACGTCGAAGCCCGCGACCCAGCACAGCACCATGCCGCCGATGAGCCACACCGCCGGCTGGTTCGCCAACCCGCCCGGATTCACCGCCAGCGCCGCGGCGATCGGGCTGATCGCCAGACTCGACCCGAGGTACACGTGACACAACGCCGTGAACCGCTTGAACCAGCCGTAGGCGCTGATCCACGCGAGGACCGGCCCGCCGAGCACGAGCGGCCACCAGTTGCCGTAGAGCACGCCGAACCCGGCGCAGACGATGAGGAACGTCAGGGCGAACGCGCCGATGGCGAGCGAGACGGTCCGCCGCGCGAGCCGCCCGCTGGGGATCGCGCGCCCGGCCGTGCGCGGATTCCGTGCATCCAGCTCCGCGTCGATCAATCGGTTCGCCAGCATCGCGACCGAACGTGCGCAGACCATCGCGACGACGACCAGCGCCGCCTGGCCCGCGAACCGCGACCAGTCCACGACGCCGCCGAGCGGTCGGGCGGCCATGACCGACGCGAGCAGCGCGAACGGCAGCGCGAAGACGCTGTGCGCGATCTTGATGTCGGACGCGATCGCCCGCACGGCGCCGACGAGTCCCGATCCCGGCGTGTCGGTGAGGGTCGTCATGGTCGGAGTCGGACCTCCATGCGCCGCTCGCCCGGCGTCGCCGGGAGGAGACTCTCCTCCGCGCGATACCAGCGGCCGGCGCGGGCGGGATCGAGCGCGACGAGATCCACCGGATGCGCCGGCGGCTCGAGCCACATCGTCGCATAGCCGGGCGCGAGCACGATCACCGTCATCACGCCGCCGTCGTTGCCGTCGACGCGGGCGTCGCCGCGGGCATCGGTCGAGGCGCTGGACCCGCGGGGCGGATCGCCGAAGACGAACCCGCCGTCGCCGCCCGCGATCTCCGGCAGGAACAGCGACTGCGGGCGCACCTGCACCCGAGCCGCGGCGATCGGTTCGTGGGTCTCCTGATCGCGCACCGACACCGTCATCGCGCGGGGCGTGCCGTTGCAGCCGCCGAGCACGAGCGTGACGAGCACGAGGCTCAGACCGAGAGATCGACGTCGCGGCGAGGTCATCGGCATCAGTCTATCCCGGCCCGGAACGGTCGTCATTTTGACTTCGACCCGCCCGCTGTCATACTCTCCGGCTTCCTTCGTCGCGACCCTCATCCTCCCCCGGCCGGTCCGGCCACGATCATCGAGCGCTTCCAATGTCCAACCCCAAGACCGCCATCACGCCCACCCGCGAGGAGAACTATCCCGAGTGGTACCAGCAGGTCATCCGCGCCGCCGACATGGCGGAGAACTCGGATGTCCGTGGCTGCATGGTGATCAAGCCGTGGGGGTACGCGCTCTGGGAGAACATCCAGCGCACGCTCGACGGCATGTTCAAGGCGACGGGACACCGCAACGCCTACTTCCCGCTGTTCATCCCGCTCTCGTTCCTCGAGAAGGAGGCGCAGCACGTCGAGGGCTTCGCGAAGGAGTGCGCGGTCGTCACGCACCACCGGCTCGAAGCGTCGCCCGACGGCACCGGGCTCGTTCCGGCGGGCAAGCTCGACGAGCCGCTCGTCGTGCGTCCGACGTCGGAGACGATCATCGGGGCCGCGTTCGCGCGATGGGTGCAGTCGTACCGCGACCTCCCCCTGCTCATCAACCAGTGGGCGAACGTCGTGCGGTGGGAGTTGCGCACGCGTCTGTTCCTGCGCACGACGGAGTTCCTCTGGCAGGAGGGGCACACCGTGCACGCGACGCGCGAGGAGGCGGTCGCGGAGACGCTCCAGATGCTGCGCGTCTACGCCGAGTTCGCCGAGGAACACATGGCGATGCCCGTCGTCACCGGCGTGAAGACCGCCGGCGAGCGCTTCCCCGGCGCCGTCGACACGTACTGCATCGAGGCCATGATGCAGGACCGCAAGGCCCTCCAGGCCGGCACGTCGCACTTCCTCGGACAGAACTTCGCGAAGGCGTCCGAGATCCGCTTCCAGAGCGAGGCCGGCGAACTCGAGTACGCCTGGACCACCTCGTGGGGCGTCTCGACCCGGCTCGTCGGCGCGCTCATCATGACCCACGCCGACGACGACGGACTCGTCCTGCCCCCGAACCTCGCGCCCGCGCACGTCGTCATCATGCCCGTCACGTTCAAGGCCGATGATCCGAAGGCCGTCGAGGACTACTGCGATCAGCTGGCCGCGGACGTGCGGAAGATCATCTACAACGGACGCCCGGTCGAGGTCGAGATCGACCGTCGCGACATCCGTGGCGGCGACAAGGTGTGGCAGTGGATCAAGAAGGGCATTCCGATCCGCCTCGAGGTCGGTCCGCGAGACATGGCGTCCGATTCCGTGTTCATGGGTCGGCGCGATCGGCCCGCGAAGGAGAAGGGCGCCGTCGCCCGCACCGAGTTCCTCGCGACCCTCGCCGACACGCTCGCCGACATGCAGCGCACGCTGCTCGAACGCGCCCGGGCGTTCCGCGCGGCACACACGCGCGAGATCGACACGAAGGACGAGTTCTACGCGTTCTTCACGCCGGAAAACGCCGAGCGCCCGGAGATGCACGGCGGCTTCGCCATGACCCACTGGAGCGGCGACGCCGCGGTCGAGGAACAGATCCGCACCGACCTCTCCGTCACCATCCGCTGCATCCCCGACATCCCGGACGCCACCCCCGGCACCTGCCCGTTCTCCGGCAAGCCGAGTGCGCGCCGGGTGGTGTGGGCGAAGGCGTACTGAGCATCACCGCCCGCGCGGCTCACCCGCGCCGCCGGCCGACGCGGCATCGAATTCCGCCAGACGCGCACGAACCGCGGCGACCGTCACGGCAAGTTCGGTCTGCGCGAGCGGCGCGTCGATGAGTTCCTCCTCCCAATCGTCGCATGCGATCCGGGCACCGTCAGGATCGCCGGCGACGACGTCGACGCCGCACTGCACGAGCGCCATGACCGCCCGGTGTGAAGTGGACTCGATGACCTCGACGACGACGGCGTCGAGCGCCCCTGTCGTCCGCAGGCGATCGATCAGGCCGACGATGAGATCCGGACGCCCGGCCCGCCAGAGCGCGGCGATGAACGCCGGCATTCCATCGCCCACGCCGATCCCGTTCATCGCGTCGATCCGGCGTCGCAGGTGAGCGGCATACACTTCGCAGAGATCGGTGCGACGAGCGAAATGCGCCTCCCTGAGACCGATCGCGAGCCACCGCGACATCATCCAATCATCGTCCAGCGACGCCAGGTGATCGATCAGGATCTCGAGGTTCTCGGGACGGGCGCCGCACCACATCTGGCCTGCCGGGTCGAAGTCCTCGACCTCGACCAGGACGACGAGCCGCCGCACGAGGTCCGGCGGCGCGCTGCGCAGGGCCGTGCCGAGGAGCACGGCGGGATCGGGACAGGGTCGCGACGCGAACAGTTCGGCGGCCAGGTCCGGCAACTCGGAGTCGAGCGCCGCGAAGACGAGACTCATGGTCAGCCAGCCATCAGCGTCCGACACGCCGGACAACAACTCGTGGGCCAGCTCCGTGTGGTCGCTCCAGATCGCGGACCGGATCACGTTGTTGACAACGACCGCGTCGGAGAACGAGATGATCGCACGGACGACATCGCGCTGATCGTGCGCCGCCGCCCAGCAGGCAGAGAACCCCACGTCGCGCGCCGCCGCGCCGGCCGCGACCGCCGCCCGAACGGCGTCGAGATCGCCGAACCGCGCGGCACGTTCGACCGCGCTCTCCTCCGGTTCGAACCGGCTCCGACCGACCGCCGCGAACGCCACCAGCGCCATCGCGCCGACGAGAGCGATGCCCGCCGGCGCGCCCACTGCGGGCCGCCAGATGGGGCGGCGTGCATCGCCGGGGGTCCCGCACTCCGGACACCGAAGCGGCGTCGCCGAGCAATCGTACCCGCACCGCGCGCAGGTTCCGCGACGACGATGACGACGCGAGGCGAGCCACCTCTCCGGCATGCGGACAAGGAGGATGAGCCCGAACCAGACCAGCGCATGCACGCCGGTATCACCCGCAAACCCCCAGGTCAGGCGCAGCGGAAGCGCGGGCGGGCTGTCGGACATGAGTCCCCTGGAGTCGAACGTGGGGTGCGGAGGCATGAGCAGGCGCAGAGAGCCCACGGTCCGGATCGGCATGCCCCCGAAGATCCGTTCATCCGACATCAGGAACCGTTCGCTGGTCAGATCCGCCCGATACCACATCGCGTCCCATGGCCAGCCGTACGAACCCTCGAAGTACGTGTCGTGCCAGTCGCGCGGATCGTCCCGCCCCCGGCTCCACGCCGGCGGGGGATCGAAACTCGTGCGCTCGAAGTACGTCCCGTCGTCCGGATACAGCCCGCGGCGCGTCCCGGACCAGGCGCGGATCTCGATGCTCGTCCAACGACCCCAGTCCGCGGCATACTCCTCCCCATCCGGCGGCCACACCCACCTCCCCACCTCCACCCGCACGCCCGCTACAAGCCAGCACAGCGCGACCGTCGACACCGCGCCCAGCGCGAGGAAGCACACCGCCGATACCAACCAGCGTCGTCTCACGTTCACAGGATACGAGCGATGGGCGAGAAAGGACTCAGTCGCCGCCCGCCGACGCGGCATCGAATTCCGCCAGACGCGCACGGACCGCGGCGAGGCTCAGGACCTCGCTCAGCCACGGAGAGGGGTCGTTCGCGAGTTCGGCTTCCCATGTGTCGCACATGGCCCGTACGCCGTCGGGATCGAAGGCGACGACGTCCACGCCGCAGTGGATGAGCGCCATGATCGTCTCGTACCGTCCGAAGTCGACGGCATGCGTGATGATGGCATCAAGCACCCCGTCCTCCCGCAGGCGGGCGATGATGCGGACGATGAGGTCGGGCCGCCCGGACGACCACAGAGTCTCGACGATGCCCGGCGCCCGATCGCTCCAGCGGCTGCAGTCCGGACCGTCGATGAGACGCCGCATGTGCGCGGCGACCACCTCGCTGAGGTCGGCGCGACGGGCGAGTCGGGCCCACTCCAGGGCCTCCGCGAGACACGACAGCGCCAACTCGTCCTCGGCGAGCGGCACCAGACGTTCGAGCAGGATCTCGAGGTTCTCACGGCGCGCCACGCTCCACGAAGACGCATCGAAATGGAACGTGGCGTCCGAGTCGAGCCGGGCGACCAGTCGCCGCATGAGATCCGGCGGCGCGCTGCGCAGCGCGCGACTGACGAGGTCCTCGGGCGCGAGAACGAAACGAGACTCGAACAACTCGGACGCGAGGTCCGTCTGCCCGGCGTCGAGGGCCGTGTTGATGAGGTCGACGGTCATCACGCCGTCGTCATCCGACACCTGCCGCAGGGCCTCGCGGGCCAGTTCGACGTGCCCGTTCGCGATCGCCGCAATGATCACGCCGCTGGCATACTCCGAGTCGATGGACGTCACCAGCGCACGAAAGACCTCACGCTGATCGTGAGCCGCGGCCGAGCTGGCCGCAATCGCCACGTCGAAAGAACTCGCACCCCTCGCGACGATGTCGCGCACGATGTCGATGTCGCCGAGGCGCGCCGCACGTTCGATCGGATCTTCATCCGACACGAACCGATCGCGACCGACCGCGGCGAAACCCACGAGCGCCGCCGCGCCGAGGATCACGAGCACCGCCGGCAGACCGATCGCGGGACGCCACGGCGATTGACGGGCCGCGACCTCGTACCCGCACTCCGGACATCGACGCGGCGTCGCCGAGCAGTCGTACCCGCATCGCACGCACGTCCGGCGACGGCGGCGACGCCAGGCGAGGAGCCGACCCGGCCCGCGCACCAACTGCAGAAGCCCGTACCACAGCACCGCGTGCACAACGGTATCGCCGATGAACGCCCACGTCAGATGCGTCGGAAGCGCGGACGGACGGTCGGGGTACGGGCGGCCGGCGCTCACGACCTCGACCGGCAGGCCGATGTCGACCTGTGCATCCGAGGGCATGAAGCGGATCCTCGCCTGATCCTCCCGATGCCACATGGCATCCCATGGCCAGCCGTACGCGCCCTCGAAGTACTCGTCGGCCCAGTGGCGCGGCTCGCCGCGGACCCGGCTCCACGCCGGCCACGCCTCGATGCTCGCTCGCCGATCCTCCAACTCGGTGCACACCGACAGCCACCGAAACGTCGCACACCACGATCGACCCTCCCAGCTGCACCATCGACCGATCCCCGCCCCATCCCATCGGCCCTCCGGCGGCCACACCCACGTCCCCACCTCCACCCGCACGCCCGCCGCCAGCCAGCACAGCGCGACCGTCGACACCGCGCCCAGCGCGAGGAAGCACACCGCCGAAACCAACCAGCGTCGTCTCACGTTTACAGGATACGAGCCGGGCGACCGGACGGGTCCACACGAAGCATCCCGAGTCGCCGCGAGCGCGGCCGCGCCGTACCCTGCGGGCGTGATCGACCTCCCCCTCCTCCACCAGGGACGCACCTTCGCGGTCGTCGTCAAACCCGCCGGGCTGCGCACCGTGCCCGGGCGGGGCGACGATCGCGCCGACTCCGTCGAGACCCGACTCCGCGCCCTCGCCGCGACCGATGCACACCTCCCCGACCTCGACGGACCCGTCATCGTCCACCGGCTCGATGCCGACACGAGCGGGCTGCTCGTCGTGGCCTTCACCCGCGACGCGCACCAACGACTCTCGCGACAGTTCATGCACCGCAAGGTCGGCAAGACCTACATCGCCGTCCTCGACGGCACCGTTCGCGACGACGAGGGCGCGATCGACCTGCCGCTCATTGTCGACTGGCCGAACCGGCCGCGACAGATGGTCGATCACGTCGACGGGCGCGCGGCACGGACGTTGTATCGCGTCATCGAACGCACCGAGACCCCGCGCGGCCCGCTGACGCGCGTCGAGTTCCGACCCATGACCGGACGATCGCACCAACTCCGCGTCCACGCCGCGACGGCGCGCGACGACGGCGGACTCGGCTGCCCGATCCTCGGCGATCCGCTCTACGGCGATCTGTCCGCGTCGACGCGCATGCTGCTGCACGCGAACCATCTCGCGTTCTGGAGCATCGACGAGCCCGACCAGTGGGTGAAGTTCAGCGACGATCCGCCGTTCTGACGCGCCCGGGACACGCTCAGTCGACGAAGACGAGATCGATCGCATCGACGGTGCGGACGACCGTCTCGTCGCCGGTCGCGAGATCGACGACGACCACCGCCGACGCGCCTTCCGCGGCCGCGCGGATGTACGCGAGCAGCGTGCCGTCGGGCGAGAACGTCGGGTGTCCGCCGACGTCGTACGTCCGAACCTGGCCGTCGGCGCGAGTTTCGACGGTGATGTGGCCGTCGGCGACGTAGGCGATGCGGGCGCCGGTGTCGTCGGTCGCGGGCGCGAGCGTGGCGCCGGTCGTCGCCGCGCGATCCTCGTGCACGGGCGTGACGCGTCCGGTCGCGAGGTCGTAGCGGGCGAGGCGTGCGCCGAGTTCATCGTCGCGTTCGAACAGGATGCCGGTGCCGTCGGCGGTCCACGCGGGTTCGTACCCTTCGGTGAGCGACCGCGGATCGCCGCCCTTCGCGTCCATGACGTGCATCTTCGAACCGACGCCGTCGCGGGAACCGACGAAGACGAGACGATCGCCGGCGGGCGAGACGTCGGGCGCGTTGATCAGCGGCCAGCCGATGGTGAGGATGCCGAAGACGGAACCGTCGAGCGAGACCTGGTGCAGGCCGCCCTGCCCAGCGAGCACGAGGCGCTCGCGCCCCGAGTCCCAGGCGAGCGCGTCGTAGCCGGCGGTCTGCGGAATGGCGGACACGACGCCGTCGCGGAGGATCTCGACGCCGGCGGGGGTGAGGATCGCCAGTCCCGGCGCGGCCGCGCCGGTGGGCGCGACATCGACCTCGTCATCGGCACACACCATCGCTCCCGCGCCGAAGGCGAGACAGAGACCGATCCACATGCGGATGAGGCGTTCGCGTCGAGGCATATCGTTGACCCATCCGAGACCCGGCCCGGCGGACTGGACATCATGGGACCTCGACCGGGTCGAATCAATCGGAAAGGCGGGAATTCACTCGAAGCGAACGTCGTATCATGCCCGCATGTCGAACGCACGCTGGCGACGACCGGGATTGTGGGCGGCCGTCGTGTTCACGGGCGCCTATCTGCTGGCCGCGGCGATCGCGGCGTGGGCCTCGGGCAACACCGAGTTCGTCTTCTATCTCGTCGTCATGGTCATCCTCGTCGGCATCATCGGCGTCGTGCACGCGCGGATCGACGTGCCGACCGGGCTCGTCTGGGCCCTCGCCGCGTGGGGCGCGCTGCACATGGCCGGCGGACTCGTGCCCGTGCCCGAACACTGGCCGATCGGCGGCGACCAGGCCGTGCTCTACTCGTGGTGGCTCATCCCGCACGCGGGCATGCACGGCGCGGACTCGACCGGGTGGCTCAAGTACGACCAGATCGTGCATGCGTACGGATTCGCCGTGACGGCCTGGCTGTGCTGGGTCGGTCTTCGCGCGATGGCCGGACCGGCGCTGCGCCCGACGTTCGGCGCGATGCTCCTCATCGTCGCCGCGTCGTGCGGGTTCGGCGCGATGAACGAGATCGTCGAGTTCGTCGCGACGATGATCTCGCCCTCCACCAACGTCGGCGGCTACGAGAACACCGGCTGGGACCTCGTCTTCAACCTCGCCGGCGCCGTCATCGCCGCGATCGTGATCCGGCTGGGTTCGCGGCCCGCATCGAACGCGTGATCATTCGCCGTTGATCGCCCGCACCGCATCGGCGAACGGGCTCCCGTCCAGTTTCGCCCGCACGGCCGCGATGAACGTCGGCGCATCCTCGAATTCCGTGCCGTCCACCCACGCATCCGCGATGAGCGACCAG
>JAGQOI010000067.1 GCA_020427625.1 Phycisphaerales bacterium
CTCGCGTCGGCGAACGCGCAGGAGACGGTCGGGCTCATCCAGGCGGTGCTGGCCGGTCAGGGCATCGAACGCCGGTTCGTGCGCTCGGACCGGGCGATCGTCGTGAAGTACATGCGGAAGCTCGCCGGCGGGAGCGGCGACGACCCGACGTCGCTCACGGAATCGGAGATGGAGGTGTCGTCGGCGATCCGTTCGTCGATCACCCTGACGCCGGACGTGCGCACGAACACGGTCATCGTGCGGGCGCCGTCCCGCGCGATGAAGATGATCGAGCAGATGATCGCCGATCTCGACGACGCGACGACCGGGGCGCAGAGCATCCGGATCTTCAAGCTCGTGAACGCCGATTCGGAGGCGATGGCGGGCATCCTCTCGGAACTGTTCAGCCTGCGCCAGCAGGGGAGTCTCTACGTGCTCAAGCCCCGCGAAGGCCGCCCGCTCGGGGACGGGACCGGGGGGACCGGGGGCGCCGGCGGGGCGGCCGCGCCGGCGCCGGGCGACTTCGGGTCGGAGCTCACGGCGGTGCCCGACGAGCGTCAGCAGTTGTCGATCACGGTGGACACGCGCACGAACAGCCTGCTCGTGTCGGGCAGCCCGACGTACCTCGATCTCGTGCAGGACGTCGTGCAGCGTCTCGATGCGGAGGATGCGAACGAGCGCAACGTCGAGGTGTACGCGCTGCGGAACGCGGTCGCGGAGGACGTCGCGAGCGTGATCGGCGACTTCGTCGACGCGGAGCAGCGCAAGCTCGTGGAGACGCTCGGGTCCGACCAGCTCGGGTCGGCGTCGCGCCTGCTCGAGCGCGAGGTCACGATCGTGGGCGATGCGAAGTCGAACACGGTGCTCGTCTCCGCGAGCCCGCGGTACATGGACCGGGTCATGGAGATGGTCCGCAAGCTCGACGTCGATCCGCCGCAGGTGCTCATCCAGGTCCTGCTCGCGGAGGTCACGCTCGACTCGGGCAACGACTGGGGCGTGGATGCGAACGTCGACTTCTCCGTCGGCGGGGCCGACGGGTCGGCCGGCTTCGGGTTCGCGTCGGCGTTCGTCGCCGGTACCGGCGTGCCCAGCCTGGCCATCGCGTCGCAGGACTTCCAACTGCTCGTCCGGGCGCTGAAGACCCAGGGACGCATGGCCGTGCTCTCGAACCCGACGATCATGGCCGCGAACAACGAGACCGCGCGGCTCCAGGTGGGCGACGAGATCCAGGTGCCGACCGGCAACACCCTCAACGCCGACGGCCAGGCGACGAGCGTCGAGCCGCGCCAGTTGGGCGTGATTCTCGACGTGCTGCCGTCGATCAACCCGGACGGGTTCGTGCGGCTCGTGATCACGCCGGAGATCTCGCTGCTGTCGAACCGCACGACGCAGATCTCCGAGAACTTCGAGGCGCCGGTCATCACCAAGCGCACGGCGACGACGACGGTGACGGTGAAGGACGGGCAGACGATCGTGATCGGCGGCCTGATCTCCGACCGGTACGAACGTCGCGACCGCAAGGTGCCGCTCCTCGGCGACATCCCGCTCATCGGGGCGCTGTTCTCGAGCACGACGGAGGAGTTCGCGAAGACGGAACTGCTCATCGTGCTCACGCCGCACGTGATCTACAGCCCGTCCAACATCGCCCGGGTGAACCAGGTCACGGCGGACGAGATCGATCGCCTCACGGTGCCGGAGGCGATCAAGCAGGACATCCGCGAATCGCTCATCAACGGGACCGGCGGCATCTACGACGCGAAGGGCAACCGGATCGACTTCGGCGGCGACAAGGCGGACTACCGGCACGACTGGTCGCGCTGGGACGAGCGCAAGGAACCCGGACCGGACCGCCTGCCGGTGCAGCGCGCCCCCGATCCGGCGACGCCGGACCCGAAGCCCGTCGCGACGCCGGGCGGATCCTGAGGTCATCATGCGATACGACGACGGGCATTCGGTCGGACGCGGGGCACGACGTGCCGGCGCGCTCGCGGCGCTCGCGCTCCTGGCGCTGACGTCGTGCCGCACGGTGAACATCGAGCGCAGCGACGGGCGGCCGATGCCGCCGAAGCCGCGCGCAGCGCGGGCGACGCCGGCCGGCGCGATGGCGCAGAACATGGTGTTCATGCCGGGCACGACGCCGGCGGATTCGAACGGCAACGGCTACCCCGACACGATCCAGGCGGCGGTCATGCTCAGCCTGGGCGACATGTTCGTCTTCGAGGACGGCGCGTTCGACCTCGAGGTCTATTCGAGCGGCCGGTACGGGACGGATCCGCCGCTGGCGCAGTGGGTGATCGAAGGCGACGCGCTGGAGCGCGCGAAGCGTCGAACGGGGCTCGGTGATCAGTACTGGTTCTCGGTGTCGCTGCTCGACTACACGACGGATGTGCGTCCGCTCACGGCCGTCGACCTCGTCTGCCGCTTCCGACCCGCGGACGGACGCCCGCCGGTCGTGTCCGACGGCGTCCGGACCCTCCAGCTCGGGCGCCCGAGTCCCGGTCGCTAGAGATCGGCCGCGGGCGACGGGATCCCGGCTCGCGCCTCGACATGGTCTCGGTGAACAGCACGCCGCGGTCCCCGGCGGGCGCGATCGTGCATGCCGACGTGCGCGACTCGCGCGGTGCGCGCCGATCCGACATCACATCGCCGGGGTTTCACTGTCAGGCCGGCCGCCCGGCGGGATAGGTGGGGTCGGGCCGGTGATTCGTCGCGTGACGATCACCCGGCCCGGACGTTCAACCAGGAGTCTCGCCATGATGTCACTGCGTCTCACCCTGCCCGCTCGATCGTCGGCGTCGTCGATCCGGTGCGCGATGATGCTCGGGCTCACCCTCGCCGTCGGCGTCGGCTCGGGCGCGCGGGCGAACCCGGCGCTGCCCGCCGTCGGGGACTGGGCCGGCCCGTGCTACAACTGCTACAACTACGCGGCAGATCGGAAGACGGCGTTCTTCGTGCAGCCGTTCGCCGTGCGCCCGGCCGCGTACACCTGTGCCAATGTCACCGCGGCGAGCGGCTTCGCGGTGGCGCCGTGGGCGGGTCCCGCGGCCGGGCCGCCGCCGGTCGGCTGGCCGGCCGGCCAGTGTGCGGCCGGACATTGCCTCGTCGCGCTCGTGGTGACGCCGCCCGCGACGATCGCGGCCGTCCGCGCCGTGCCCGGCAACCGGTTCGAGCGGACCGGCAACCGGAACTTCCGCGGCGACTACCACTGGTATCGCCTGAACGCGAACGGCGTGTGGTCGCACAAGATGGGTCAGACGCCGGCGACGACCTTCGATGCCGCGGGCGTTGCGCTCACGGCCGCGAACCCGCCGCACGTCGCCGCGATGCCGATGATCACGGTCGCGGGCGTCGCGCGTCCGCTGTACGCGTTCTGCACGTACCTCTGCGTGCCGGCGCCGCCCGCCGCGATGCCCGGCGGGTTCTTCACGGCCGGCGCGTGGACGCATCCGATGCTGATGCGGTCGTGGACCCTTCGTCGCGCCGGCATCGAGGATCGTCGCCGGGATCTCTCCGACATCGCCCAGACGGCGCGGCTCCTCCAGCGCATGCCGACGCGCACCTCGCAGGTGCCGAATCCGATGTGGTCCGACACCGGTGCTGATCGCGGCTACGCCGTCGCGGCCGCGCCGGACGCCGGTCCCGACGTCCCGCCGTACCTTCGCGTTCACGAGGGCGTCGTCGCGTTCTACAGCGATCTCGACATCGATGAGGACACCGAGGTGCTGTACTACGCGGATGACCGCGGCCTGGAGTCGTTCCTCGCCGACATGCACGCGTGCGATGCCGACCTGGATCTCGACGGCATGGTCGACTCGGCGGACGTCGCGTTCCTGCTCGCCCGCTGGGGCGGCGACGACACGGCGTCCGATCTCACCGAGGACGCGGTCACGGACGCGCAGGATCTCGCCGCCCTGCTCGCGGCCTGGGGTCCGTGCCCGCGCGCGGAATGATTCCGACGCATGCTCATCGCGCGGGTGCGTCGCCGTGCCGACGACGCGCCCGCGCGAGGCGCGCCGGATTCCGTGCTACCCGTTGACATCCAACGACTTCGATTCGTGTCGTATCGACGGCACTCGGTCCGAGAAAGTTGTAAATTTAGGTAGACATTGGTCTTACGGTTTGGGATAATTTTTCACGTCGGCCTGATCAGGCCATATCCGTGAGAAGATGGGTATTTTCCACGGTGATGTTGGTCGATATTGGTTCAGGTTTCGCTTGGGGGCATTTCTTGAGGTTCGGTGCGCGGCGTTCCCGGGGATCCCGTCTTGCCGGCGCCGACCCGCCGATCCAGGTGTCTTGAAAGAGGATTTGAAGATGTCAGTGTCAGTGAGAACGTGGGTGGCTGCGGCCGCCCTGAGCGGCATGGTGGCGTGCCCCGCCCTTGGCGAGGCCGCCGGTACGAACACGTGGTACGTCGACGACGACGCGACGCCGGGCGGCAACGGCCTGAGCTGGGCGACGGCGTTCACGAACCTCGACGACGCGATCGAGTCGGCCGTCAAGAACGCCGGTCCCGACGTGATCCGGGTCGCGACCGGCCGCTACGTCCCGACCGTGCGTCTCGATCCCGACGTCCCGCAGTCGGCGACGTTCTTGTTCACCGACCGCGACGCCATCACGATCGAGGGCGGGTTCCAGGGCGCGGGCGGCGAGTTCCCGAACCGGCGCACCCTCGATCCGACCGAGACCGTCATCGACGGCGCGCTGGAGATGCCCGCCGGCGCCGCTGCCGGCGAGGCCTGCAATCCGGACGCCGGCGACTGCTTCCAGGCGAACGGGTCCCCGGGCTGCGACGGCGCGAAGTGCTGCGCCTTCATCTGCGGCATCGATCCGTTCTGCTGCGAGGTCGAGTGGGACGAGACCTGCGCCGAAGAGGCGACCCTCTTCTGCGGCATGCCCGCGCCGCCGAACGTGCATCACCTCGTCACCGTGCTCGACGGCGGACAGGTCCGCTTCGACGGCTTCCACTTCATCAACGCCGATGCGACCGCCGACAAGGACAACACCGACGGCGCGGCCGCGTACGTGTTCAACGCGAACGCCACCTTCGTCCGGTGCCGCTTCACGAACAACATCGCCGAGTTCGGCGGCGCCATCGCGGTCTACGAGGACCAGAAGATCGGCCAGGCCGATCTCATCATCAGCAACAGCTGGTTCGAGGCGAATCACGCCAACCACAGCGGCGGCGGAATCTTCGTCGACTTCGCCGACGCGCACGTCATCGGCTCCGTCCTCATGAACAACACCTGCGACGCCTTCCCCGGCGGCGGCGGTGCGATCTTCAACGGCGGACTCGTCGAACTCCAGAACTCGACCGTCGTCGCCAACCTCGCCGGCGGATTCGGCGGCGGCATCCGATCGACCCCCCTCGCCGACGTCCTGTGCACGAACAGCATCCTCTGGGGCAACGCCGACTTCGCCGGCAACGACGAACAGGCCCAGCTCCGGTTCGGTGACATCAAGATCGACTACAGTTGCGTTCAGGGCTGGACCGGCGGTCTCGGCGGCGTCGGCAACATCGACCACAACCCCGCCTTCATGAATCCCCCGGTCCTGCCCGGCGGTGCCGCGGCGGCCGGAGAGAAGGTCGACCTCCGACTCCAGCCCACCTCGCCCTGCATCGACGCCGGCAGCAGCGGACTCCTCATCGCCGACATCGCCGACGTCGACCTCGACGGCAACACGAAGGAGCCGACGCCGCGCGACTTCACCCACGTCCGACGCGCCGTGAACAACCCCTTCGTCGACAACGGCGGCGAGGGCGGCATCCGCGTCGCCGACATGGGCGCCATGGAGTTCCCGCCGATCACCGGTGACGTCGACGCCGACGGCGACGTGGATCCCTACGACCTCGCCGAACTGCTCTCGCTCTGGGGACCGTGCGGCCTGTTCTGCGACTCCGACATCGACAAGAACTGGGTCGTCGACGGCGTCGACGCCCGCACGCTCATCGGCAACTGGACGAGCAGCGCTCCGATCGGCCTCCCGCGCCCCTGATCGACGACCGATCCCGAGCGCCATGACGCGCACCCGCCTCGATTGACTCCGATCACGACCACAGGACCCCCGCCTCACGCCGGGGGTCCTGTTTCGTTCCGGCCGCACCGGGACCGCCGGATGTCCGCACGGGGTTCGGAATGCGCGGCCGGGGATGGTGTCTCCTTCCGCGACCCGGAGACGCATCAACCCGCGGACGTTCGAATCCCGCGGGCCCGGCGTGCGCGTTCGATCCGAACCCGGCGGAGCGGGAGGCGACGCGCCTCCGGCGTGGGGCGTATCCTGTGGGTCGACGTCCCGATCCCGTCTCGGAGTGCATGCATGCCGATCCCGACCCGCCGCCGCCCGTCGATCGCCGCCTTCCGTCCGTGCGTCCGGGTCCTCGCCGGCGTGATCGCCGTCGCGTGCGGCGCGGGCTGCGAGGCGCAGTCGCCGGGCCTGTCCGGATTCTTCATGCGTCCCCTGCCGATCGTCGATGCGACGCGGGAGCGGGACGGCACGCTGGTGCGGGTCGAGATGCCGTCGGGCGGCGTGCCGGCGCTGGTGCGGGTCGGGAAGCCGCCGACGCCCGCGAGCGTCGCCGGGTACGGCGCGACGCGCGACACCGTCGTCGTCGCCATCTACGAGAGTCTCTCCGACCTCCAGTTGCTCGCGATCAACAAGGCGTCCGGCGACGTGACGACGCTCACGTGCGACGGCTCGTCGCTCACGAAGTACGTGCGACCGGACGTCGCGTCGCCGCGGATCGCCTGGATCCCGACCTCGCTGTCGCCGGCGCTGTTCCGGTTCGACGAGCGATCGAGCACCGTGACGAAGGTCCTCGACGTGCCGGGCGAGACGCACGTGCTGGCGTTCGACCAGTCGCCCGACGGGA